>DASRTO010000124.1:0-1826 GCA_035655915.1 Anaeromyxobacteraceae bacterium | reverse complement strand
GAGTCCGATAATATGGATTATGTCAACTACGCGAGGCGGCTCCCGGCGGCCAGGCCGGGCCTCTTCTCGCGGCGGTCTCCGCGGGCGGCGCCGGCGCCGTCGCTGGCCGCCTCCTCCCCTGGCGCCTCCGAGCGGTGGTGGCAGCAGGTGGGCGCCTCGGCGAGGAGCTTCACGATCCGCCCTCCCGGGCCGGCGACGGCGGCCACGGCGCAGGGACAGGCGTCGGCGAGGTCCTGCGGCAGCCGCTGCTGCAGGTTGCCGAGCGCCTCCCGCAGCTCGCGCTTCACCCGCCGGAGCTGCTCCAGGCGGGCCTCGGCCCGCTCCAGGTGGCGCAGCAGCACCTCCCGGAACCGGACGGCGAACTCGGCGACGGTGTCGCAGCCGGCCCGCAGGTCGAAGAGAGCGCGGATGTCTCCCAGCGAGGCCCCCAGCTCCCTGAGGTCGAGGATCAACCGGAGCCTCTCCAGGTCCTCCTGCGTGTAACGCCGGTGGCCGCCGCAACTCACTACAGCAGGCTTCAGGAGGCCCTGTTCCTCGTAGAACCGGACGGTCCGGACGGTGTTGCCGGTGGCTCGCGCCAAGTCGCCAGATGAAAGCTCCGCCTTCATTGGCGGTTTCCGTAACCGCGTGGAGAGGCCGCCGCAAGTGGTCCTAGTCTCGCAAGTGTTCGCTTACAGAGGGGATTCCGGTGTGCGACGCCGCCGGGTCCATGGCCCAAGTGCTTGAAAGTAGATGGCTTGGGTCGAGCCGGGCGCGGCCCGCGGGGCGGCGGCCATGGAGGTCGGGATGACGAGCGCGATGGCGGTGGTGCGGCGGCCCGCGGGGCGCCTTCTGAGGTACGGAGAGGCGCCCCTGCCCACGGCCAGGGGGACGTTCCGGGCGGTGGTGTTTCGCGAGGCCGGCGGCGCGGAGCACCTGGCGCTGGCCATGGGGGAGCTCGCCGGCGCGGCGGTCCCGGTCAGGGTGCACTCCGAGTGCCTGACGAGCGAGGTGCTCGGCTCCCTCAAGTGCGACTGCCGCGATCAGCTCGACCGGGCCCTGGATCTCATCGCCGCCGCCGGCCGTGGCGTGCTGGTGTACCTGCGCCAGGAAGGGCGCGGCATCGGCCTGGGCAACAAGATCCGCGCCTACGCCCTGCAGGCGCGCGGGGCCGACACCTACGAGGCCAACCGCCTGCTGGGCTTCGGCGACGACCTGCGCCGCTACGACGTGGCCGCCGAGATCCTGAGGCAGCTGGGGGTCCGGTCGGTCGACCTCATCACCAACAACCCGGAGAAGACCTCCGGGCTCGCCGCCGCCGGCGTCCGCGTCCGCAGGCGCCTCCGGGTCCCCTCCCCCGTCAACCCGCACAACCGGTCCTACCTCGAGACCAAGCGCCGGCGCACCGGCCACCTCATCGAGTTGGAGGCCGCCGCCGGCGGCGAGCCGGTCACTCGCTGAGCAGGTCGCGGAAGATCACCAGCCGCTGGATCTCGCTCGTGCCCTCGTAGATGGTCTGGACCCGGGCGTCGCGGAAGTAGCGCTCCACCGGGAACTCGCCGGTGTAGCCGTAGCCGCCGTGGATCTGCACCGCCCGGTCCACGGCCCGCTGGGCGGCCTCTGAGGCGAAGAGCTTGGCCACGGAGGCCTCGCGGGTGAAGGGGTGCCCCCGCTCCTTGAGGTACGCGGCCCGGAGCGCCAGGAGCCGGGCGGCGTCGTGGGCGGTCCTCATGTCCGCCAGCATGAAGGCCACCGCCTGGTGCTCGGCGATGGGCTTCCCGAAGGTGGTCCGCTCCCGGGCGTAGCGGACGCTGGCCTGGAGCGCGGCGCGGATGGTGCCGGTGGCC
>DASRTO010000123.1:0-3427 GCA_035655915.1 Anaeromyxobacteraceae bacterium | reverse complement strand
CGCCGGGCGCAGGGTGGAGATCAAGATCACCGACGCCGGCTTCGAGCCGCGCCAGGTGAAGGCCAGGAAGGGCGAGCCGCTGACGCTGGTCTTCACCCGCGTCACCGACCGGACCTGCATCACCGCCATCGACATCCCCGCCGAGAAGGTGAAGGGTTTCGAGCTGCCGCTCGACAAGCCGGTGAGCCTCACCATTACCCCCGCCAAGGCCGGCGTCCTGGCCTTCCACTGCACCGCCATGGGCATGGGGAATGGCCAGATCGTCGTGGAGTGACCATCCGCAGGGCGCGCCGACGCCGTCGCCGCGCGGCGATCGCGAGCCGCGCCCCGGTCCGATCGCCACCTAGTGCCGCTACCCATGCAAGATGTTTGTTGGGCCGCGAAGCGGCCCCGGCCGGGAGTCCGGCCGCAGCAACGGGGAGGCTCCGGCGGCTTTGCCGACGGAGGGGTGCGGCACGCCCCCTTACAAACGAGGCTAGTGCCCCGGAGCGATAAGCTCCGGTGGCGGCACTAGCTGCAGCCGGTGGTGGTGCCGCAGTTGACGCACTTGTAGCAGGCGCCGTTGCGAACCGTGATGCTGCCGCAGTTGGGGCAGGGCGGGGCGTCGGCCTGGGCCAGGTAGGCCGGGTCCTCGGCGGCGACCGCCACCACAGGGTCGGGGATCACCGTGGCCCGGGCCTCGACGGTGCTTCCCGCCGCCATGAGCTTGGGGGCCGAGGGGGCCGTGCCCGGCGGAAGGTCCTTGCTCGAGGCCACGCCGGCCTCGCTCGGCAGGAACTTCAGCGCCAGCCAGCGGAAGATGTAGTCGGTGATGGACTTGGCGATGGGGATGTCCGGGTTGCCGGTGAAGCCCGAGGGCTCGAAGCGGGTATGGCTGAACTTGTCCACCAGCACCTTGAGCGGCACCCCGTACTGCAGCGCCATGGAGATGGAGGTGGCGAAGGAGTCCATCAGCCCCGAGACCACCGAGCCTTCCTTGGCCATGGTCACGAAGAGCTCGCCCGGGGTGCCGTCGTCGTACATGCCCACCGTCATGTACCCCTCGTGGCCGCCGATGGAGAACTTGTGGGTGATGGAGCGGCGCTCGTCGGGGAGGCGTCGCCGGGCCAGCCGGGTGGCCCCCTCGGGCGCGGCCTCGGCCTTCTTGCGCTCCTCCTTGCCGGCGTTGAGCGGCTGGCTGCGCTTGCATCCGTCCCGGTAGACGGCGATGGCCTTGAGCCCGAGCCTCCAGGCCTCGTGGTAGGCCTTCTCGATGTCCCCGGCGGTGGCGGAGTTGGGCATGTTGACGGTCTTGGAGATGGCCCCGGAGAGGAAGGGCTGGACCGCCCCCATCATGCGGATGTGCCCCATGTAATGGATGGAGCGGGCGCCGCTCTTGGGCTTGAAGGCGCAGTCGAACACCGGGAGGTGCTCGTCCCTCAAGGCCGGGGCGCCCTCGATGCTCTCCACCTCGTCGATGTACTGCAGCACCGAGGCGATCTCGGCCTCGGAGTAGCCCAGGCGCTTCAGGGCGAGCGGCACGGTGTTGTTCACGATCTTGAGCACGCCGCCGCCGACGAGCTTCTTGTACTTCACCAGGGCGATGTCGGGCTCGATGCCGGTGGTGTCGCAGTCCATCATGAAGCCGATGGTGCCGGTGGGGGCGAGCACGGTGGCCTGGGCGTTGCGGTAGCCGTGCTGGGTTCCGAGGCGCACCGCCTCGGCCCAGGTCGCCCTCGCCGCCTCCAGGAGGTCGCCAGGCACCAGCCGGCGGTCGATGTGCTCCACGTGCTCCCCGTGCTGGCGCATCACCTTGAGGAAGGGCTCCCGGTTGCGGGCGAAGCCGGCGAAGGGGCCGGTGTGGGCGGCGATGCGGGCGCTCTGGGCGTAGGCCTCGCCGGTCATGACGGCCGTGATGGCCGCCGCCCAGGCCCGGCCGGCCTCAGAGTCGTAGGGCAGCCCGGCCGCCATGAGGAAGGCGCCCAGGTTGGCGTAGCCCAGGCCGAGCGGGCGGTAGTCGTGGCTGTTCTTCTCGATGGCCTGGGTGGGGTACCTGGCGTTCCCGACCAGGATCTCCTGGGCCAGGATGGTGAGGTCCACTGCCCGCTTGAAGCCCTCCACGTCGAAGCCGCCGTCGAGGGAGCGGAAGTACATCAGGTTCAGCGAGGCCAGGTTGCAGGCCGAGTCGTCGAGGAACATGTACTCGGAGCAGTTGTGGACCACGAGGCCCGCAGCCACGAAGTGGCTGGTGGCCGGCTCGGTGAGGTCGTAGACGGCCTCCTCGCCGAGGAACTCGAGCGCCGCCACCCGGTCCTCGAAGCGGTCGGCGTAGGTCGAGACCTCCCGGTTCAGCTCGGCGAGCTGGGCGGCCTTGGGGCTTCCGGGGACGAAGCCGATCTCCTTCTCGAAGACCTGCCGCGAGCTCCGGCTGATGCGCAGGGAGTGGATCTGGTCCACCGGGTACTCCCTGCGGCCGCCCTTGCCGTCCGGGAGCAGGGCCATGGTCTGCCCGGCGACGCGCCGATCGCGGTAGAGCTTGGCCTTGACGCCGAAGCCGAGGAGCAGGAGCTGGACCTGCCGGAGGAGCTCCAGCGAGGTGCTGTCGAGCGACAGGTATTGCGACTTCTCGCCGTAGTTGGCGACCGTGCCGTCGGCCGTGAACAGGCCGCGCAGCACCGCGGCCAGCGAGCCGCGATCCAGGGAGAACGCCTCCGGGCGGAACGCCTTCTTCGGGCTGCCCTGGTCCAGTACCGCGAAGCGCGCGAGCTCGTCCACCACGCAGCGGGCGCTGGTAGCGAGGCGGAGGGTGCCCTGGGGCCGGGTCACCTCGATGTCGCGGGCGGCGCGGGCGTCGGCGGCGTGCTCCTTCTTGTAGGCGGTGACGCGCTCATGCGTGCGTCGGGCCACCGCATCTTCCTCGGGGGCGAGGGTGAGGATGGCGGTCTCCTGCTCGCCGGCCAGGCAGCCGTCGCCGATGAGCAGGCCCAGGAACTCGCCGAGCCGCTCGTCGAGCCGCTCCGGGCCGAAGGCCGCCCTCCCGAGCACCAGAACGTCATCACGGGTGAGCTCGCAGGCGGGGACGTCGCCCCTGTTGCGGGTGAGCACCCGATGGTCGCCGGTGAGCTTCAGCTCGAAGCCGGCCTGGGTGGTCAGCCGGTACACCGGCTTCACGCCGGTGGCGAAGGCGGGGGAAACGTCGTGGAGCTCGCCGTCGGCGCCCACGGCCCGGAACGGGCGCTCCAGGAGGGAGTCGATGCGCCGCCAGCCGTCGGCGGTGGCCACCAGCGCCTCGCCGGTGACGCAAGGATTCGAGGCGTTGATGCGGTCGGTGACCGGGCAGGTGTGCCAGGCGTTGACGGTGGTGTCGAACTGCAGGCCCGGGTCGCCGCACTGCCAGGCGGCGTCGGCGATCTGCCGCATCAGGGCCCGCGCCCGGACCTTCTCCAGC
>DASRTO010000122.1:0-5037 GCA_035655915.1 Anaeromyxobacteraceae bacterium | reverse complement strand
CGCCGTGGCGATGGTGATGCCACGCTCCCGCTCCTCCGGCGCCTTGTCGATCTGGTCGTAGGCCATGAAGGCCGCCAGCCCCTTCTGCGCCAAGACCTTGGTGATGGCCGCCGTCAGGGTGGTCTTGCCGTGATCCACGTGCCCGATGGTCCCCACGTTCACGTGCGGCTTGGTACGCTCGAACTTCTCCTTGGCCATGATCTCTCTCCCGTTCGGCGATGCGCCGGACTACCTGTTTGCGACGGCGACTCCCTTGCTCCTGGTGACGATGGTCTCGGCGATGCTGCCCGGCACCTGCGCGTAGTGCCCGAACTGCATGGTGTAGGTGGCGCGCCCCTGCGTCTTGGAGCGCAGGTCGGTGGCGTAGCCGAACATCTCGGCCAGCGGCACCTGGGCGGCGATGACCTGCACGCCGCCGCGCGGGTTCATGCCCTGGATCTTGCCGCGCCGCGAGTTGAGGTCGCCGATGACGTCCCCCATGAACGGCTCGGGGGTGACCACCTCGACGTTCATGATGGGCTCGAGCAGGACGGGGTGGGCCCTGGCGCACCCCTCCTTGAAACCCAGCGAGGCGGCGATCTTGAATGCCATCTCGGAGGAGTCGACGTCGTGGTAGCTGCCGTCGAAGACCTCCACCTTGATGTCCACCATGGGGAAGCCGGCCAGCACGCCGCCCTGCATGGCCTCCTCGATCCCCTTCTGGATGGGGTTGATGAACTCCTTGGGGATGACCCCGCCCACCACCGCGTTCACGAACTCGAAGCCCTTGCCGGGCTCCTGTGGGTGCAGGCGCAGCCAGCAGTGGCCGTACTGGCCGCGGCCGCCGGTCTGCCGGATGTAGCGCCCCTCGGCCTCGACCCGGCGGGTGATGGTCTCGCGGTAGGCCACCTGCGGCTTGCCGACGTTGGCCTCCACCTTGAACTCGCGGAACATGCGGTCGACGATGATCTCGAGGTGCAGCTCCCCCATCCCGGCGATGATGGTCTGGCCGGTCTCCTCGTCGGTGTGGACTCGGAAGGATGGGTCCTCCATCTGCAGGCGGTTCAGGGCCAGGCCCATCTTGTCCTGGTCGCCCTTGGTCTTGGGTTCGACCGCCACGTGGATCACCGGCTGGGGGAACTCCATCTTCTCCAGGATGATGGGCTTGTCCTCGTCGCAGAGGGTGTCCCCGGTGGTGGTCTGGCGCAGCCCCACCGCGGCCGCGATGTCGCCGGCGCAGACCTCCTTGATCTCCTCGCGCTTGTTGGCGTGCATCTGGAGCAGGCGCCCGATGCGCTCCTTCTTGTCCTTGCCGGCGTTGTAGACGTAGGAGCCAGCCTCGAGCTTCCCCGAGTAGACGCGGAAGTAGGTGAGGTTGCCGACGAACGGATCGTGCATCAGCTTGAAGGCCAGGGCGGCGAAGGGCTCCTGGTCGGCGGTCTTGCGCTCGGCCAGGGCCCCCTTGGGAGTGGTCCCCATCACCGGCGGCTTGTCGAGCGGGCCGGGCAGGTAGTCCACCACCGCGTCCAGGATCTGCTGCACGCCCTTGTTCTTGAAGGCGGTGCCGCACAGGACCGGGAAGAACCGCCTCTCGATCGTGCCCCGGCGCAGGCCGCGGCGCACCTCGTCGTCGCTGAGCGGGCGGCCGTCGAGGTACTTGGCCATGAGCTCGTCGTCGATCTCGGCCACCGCCTCCTCCAGCGCGGCGCGGGCCTCGCGGGCCTGCTCGGCCAGGTCGGCGGGGATGTCCCCCTCCTGGTAGGCCGCCCCCATGGTCTCGTCGTCGAAGGTGATCCCCTTCATCTTGACGAGGTCCACCATGCCGCGGAACTTGTCCTCGCGGCCGATAGGGAGCTGCAGCACCACCGGCTTGGCGGAGAGCTTCTCCTTGATGGTGTCCACCGACATGAAGAAGTCGGCGCCCACCCGGTCCATCTTGTTGATGAAGCAGACGCGGGGGACCTTGTACTTGTCGGCCTGCCGCCACACCGTCTCCGACTGCGGCTCGACGCCGTTCACGGCGTCGAAGACCGCCACCGCGCCGTCGAGGACCCGCAGCGAGCGCTCCACCTCGATGGTGAAGTCGACGTGGCCGGGGGTGTCGATGATGTTGATGCGGTGATCGCGCCAGAAGCAGGTGGTGGCGGCGCTGGTGATGGTGATGCCGCGCTCGCGCTCCTGCTCCATCCAGTCCATGACGGTGGTGCCCTCATGGACCTCGCCCAGCTTGTGGGTGACGCCGGTGTAGAAGAGGATCCGCTCGGTCGTGGTGGTCTTGCCGGCATCGATGTGGGCCATGATGCCGATGTTGCGGTAGCGCTCGAGTGGATGGCTGCGGGGCATGTGCTGTCTGCTTCCTTCGAAGTGCGAACGCGAACGTTCCGCCGCTCCCTCCGCGGCGCCAGAGACCAGACCGGGCTGTCAAAGAGCCTTGGGGCCTCTCGGTCCCTGCCGGCCGAGCCGGCGCTCTTCCTCGACGATCCTCTGTTCCTCCGCTACCAGCGGTAGTGCGCGAAGGCCTTGTTGGCCTCGGCCATCTTGTGGGTGTCTTCCTTCTTCTTCACGGCGTTGCCGCGGTTGTTGGCGGCGTCGAT
The DNA here is from genome assembly GCA_035655915.1 of Anaeromyxobacteraceae bacterium. Classification (GTDB taxonomy): domain Bacteria; phylum Myxococcota; class Myxococcia; order Myxococcales; family Anaeromyxobacteraceae; genus DASTPH01. The sequence goes on along the minus strand of DASRTO010000122.1, from coordinate 2,464 downwards.
GATCTCGCCGGCCAGCTTGTCGGTCATGGTCTTCTCGCCGCGGGCGCGCGAGTAGTCGATGATCCACCGCATGGCCAGGGCGGTGCGCCGGTCCTGCCGCACCTCCACCGGGACCTGGTAGGTGGCGCCGCCGACGCGGCGGCTCTTCACCTCGACCACCGGCTTCACGTTGTCGAGGGCCTTCTTGAAGACCTTGAGCGGGTCGTCCTTGAGCTTGTTCTCCACCAGGGCGAAGGCGCCGTAGCAGATCTGCTCGCCGGTCGACTTCTTCCCCTTGCGCATCAGGCTGTTGATGAACTTCGCCACCACCCGGTCCTGGAACTTCGGGTCGGGCAGGATCTTGCGCTTGATGACGACGCGGCGACGAGGCATGGGACGGGTTCCCTCGCTCTGGCTAGCTCGGGCGCTTGGCGCCGTACTTGGAGCGTCCCTGCTTGCGGCCCTGGACGCCGACGGTGTCGAGGGTGCCGCGGATGATGTGGTAGCGCACGCCGGGGAGGTCCTTGACGCGGCCGCCGCGGATCAGCACCACCGAGTGCTCCTGCAGGTTGTGGCCGACGCCGGGGATGTAACTCGTCACCTCGAAGCCGTTGGAGAGACGGACGCGCGCCACCTTGCGCAGCGCCGAGTTCGGCTTCTTGGGCGTGGTGGTGTAGACGCGGGTGCACACGCCGCGCTTCTGCGGCGAGCGAACCAGGGCCGGCGCCTTGTTCTTGTGCCGGATCTTCTCGCGCCCCTTGCGCACCAGCTGGCTGATCGTCGGCATTCGGTCGTGCTCGTTTGGTCAATAAAAACGCCCCTGTCGCATCCGGGGGCGGTAGATACTCCACTCCGTCGAAAGGCCGCGAATTATACGGTGGGGAGGTCGGAAGTCAAGGGCCTCTCGCGGACCCGCCGGCGCTTTTCCCCGCCGCGGCGCGGCCGGACCTCGTCGAGGAGGGCCCGCATGGCGCTCGGGATCCCCAGCCGGGGCAGCCGGGACCAGCTGGCCCACCTTCCGCGAGCGGATGGACCGGGGTCCATCCCCTGGCAGCGGTAGGCCTCCAGGGCCAGATCCAGGTGGGTGAGGGTCCGCCGCACGGCGCCGAGGCGCCGCCCCACCCGCAGCCGCAGGCCGCCCTGGCGGGCCGCCGCCGAGAGGGCCGCCCGCGGGCTCGCGCCCGCGGCGACCTCGGCGCAGGGCGGCGCCCACAGCCCGCCGAAGAGCCCCACCGCCGGGCGCTGCCAGAGGAGCAGCCTGCCCCGCCGCTCGATCACCGCGCAGGCCAGCCGGAAGGGCCGGCGGGAAGGGCGGCGGCGCGGCCGCGGCACCCCGCGCTCCCGCCCGGCGCGGCGGGCCGCGCACAGGGAAGAGAGCGGGCAGCGGACGCAGGCCGGAGCGGCCGGGCGGCACACGGTGGCCCCGAGCTCCATGAGGGCCTGGTTGAAGTCGCCCGGACGCGCCGCCCCCCTCCCCGCCGCGCCCGGGACCAGCGCCCCCGCCAGCGCCCACAGGCGCTCGTCGGTGCGGCGCGCCGACGGATCGCCCGTCACCAGGAACAGGCGCGACAGCACGCGCGCCGCGTTGCCGTCCACCGCCGGGGCCGGGATGGCGAAGGCCATGCTCGCCACCGCTCCGGCGGTGTAGCGCCCGAACCCGGGCAGGGCCGCCAGCGCCGGGAGCGACGCCGGCAGCCCGCCGTGGCGCCGCAGCGCCTCGCGGGCGGCGGCCAGGAGGTGCCGGGCCCGGGCGTAGTAGCCGAGGCCGCTCCAGGCGGCCAGGACCTCCGCCTCGCCGGCCGACGCCAGGGACTCGAGCGTCGGCCAGCGGAGGAGGAAGCGCCGGTAATGCACTTCCACCCGCTCCACCTGGGTCTGCTGGAGCATGACCTCGGCCAGCCAGACCCGGTACGGATCGGCGGCGCCCTGGGGGAAGCGCCAGGGGAGGCGCCGGTGGCCCGCGTCGTACCACCGGAGCAGGCGGCGCCGAACGGCGTCCCTGCGGGCGGGCGGGACCGGCACGGCCTACTTGAGCCGCCTCTCGCAGGCCTCCCAGTCCACGTTCTTGAAGAAGGCGTCCACGTACTTGGCGCGCTCGAAGGCCTTGTAGTCGCGCATGAAGGCGTGCTCCCAGCCGTCCAGGGCCAGGATGGGATGGTAGCCGGTGGGGGCGCCGTTCTCGTGGAGGGTGATCCAGTGGTCGGAGAGCCAGCCGGTGGAGGGGTCCTGGAAGAGCATGACCCACCCGACCCCCGGCATGCCGGCGATGGCGCGGAAGTCGGCGAGCCAGGTGGCGAAGCTGCCGAAGGAGGCCTCGATGGCCTTCCGGAGCTTCCCGGCGGCGGGCGGCTCGGCCTGGGCGCCGCCCTTGAGGTTGGCGAAGTAGTACTCGTGGTTCACCATGCCGCCGTACTCGAAGCCCAGGCGCCGGGTCAGCTCGGCGAAGACCGGGTCGGCGCCGGAGGCCTTGCCCTCCTTGCACATG
>DASRTO010000121.1:0-3006 GCA_035655915.1 Anaeromyxobacteraceae bacterium | reverse complement strand
CGCGCAGGTCCTCGCGCACGCAGTGCAGGAAGGCCTCCACCCGCGTCTTGGTGCCGGCGTCCCCCGAGTGGCCGTCGGTCTCGATGACGGCGAAGGGGCGCCCCTCCATGAGGTGCTGGTAGGAGTGGACCGTGAAGCTGTCCGGGCCGCAGGAGTAGTTTGAGCAGAAGAGGCTGTACACGTCGGGGGTGCGCCGGATGTGCCAGGCGGCCCGCAGGATGCGCTGCCCGTAGCCCCAGAACATGTTGGGGAAGATCGGCGCCGAGTCCTCCACCGGGTAGCAGTCCACCGGGATGGCGATGGCGCCCTGCTCCCGGAGGATGGCCGGCACGTTGGAGTTCAGCACCTGGTTGTGGATGGTGTAGGCGCGCCCCAGCACCACCACCGGCACGATGCCGTCCTCCCGGCAGCGGTCCATGGCCCGGCGACCCAGCTCCAGGAGCTCCTGGTCGAACTCGAGCTGCGCCGCGCGGGCCTGGTCCCAGGCCTCGCGCCAGGCGCCGTCGCTCCCCGCCACCTCGAGGGCCAGGCGGCGGCAGGCCTCCAGGAACACCGGGGCGTCGAGCCGGCCCGGGCCGACGTCGATGACCGGCGACACCAGCCGGCGCGCCACCTCCGGCCCCAGGTCCCAGCGCAGGATCTCCGGACTCCCCTGCACCACCGGGCACAGCTGCGCCGCCCGCTCGTCGCGGACGCGGGGGATCTCCCGCAGCATGGGGACGAAGATGCCGTCGGGCCGGGCCTGGGCCATGGCGGCCACCAGCCCGTGGTACTGCTGCATGGGGGCGCAGAAGGGGACGTTGGCCGCCTCGATGCCGGCCTTCAGGTTGCCCCGATCGGCTCCCTGCGTCACCAGCAGGTCGAGCCCCAGCCGGTGGAAGAAGGTGGCGAAGAAGGGGAACAGCCCCTTCATCTGGAACTCGTCGGTGAGGGCGATGGTCCGGCCGCCCCGCCGGGCGGAGAGCCGGTCCACCAGCGCCTGCACCAGCTCGGCCCGCTCGCGGAAGGGATCGGGCGCCCGGTCGGGCAGCTTCCTCTTGCGGGTCCCCTTGTCGTAAAGGGAGCAGCCGCCGCCCCAGGTGAAGCGCTGGCGGGCCCCCTCCACCAACGTGGTGAGCCGATCGATGCGGCACTTGTTGCCTCCCCCGCCGCAGCCCACCGTGGAGTTGCAGACGAAGGTGTCCTTCCTCTCCAGGCGCGCCTCGAGGAACCGGCGCGCCTCCAGCGCCGGGCGGGAGAGGGGCTGGAGCTCCTCGGCCGCCAGCAGGGCGATGCCCAGCGCCCCCACCGCGCCCGGGCTGGGAGGCACGATCACCTCGGCGCCGGTCTGGCGCGCCACCGCCGCCGCCAGGGCGTCGGCGGAGAAGGGCATCCCCTGGCAGAAGATCACCTGGCCGACCGAGCGGCTCCCCTTGACGCGGTTCAGGTAGTTCGACACCACCGAGTCGTAGATGCCAGCCACGATGGGAGGCCGCGGCACCCCGGCCGCCACCGCCTCGTCGATGATCTCGGCCATGAAGATGGAGCAGTGCTGCCCCAGGGCCACCCCCGACTCGGCCTTCAGGGCCTCCTCGCCGAGCTGGACCACGCTCTCCACGCCGCTGAAGCGCCGCCCCTGCTCCTCGATGAAGGAGCCGGTACCGGCGCTGCAGGCCTCGTTCATGGCGGCGTCCACCACCCGGCCGCCGGAGAGGCGGATGTACTTGGCGTCCTGGCCGCCGATCTCGAAGATGGTGTCCACCCGCCGGTCGTGGTGCAGCGCCCCTTCCGCGTGGGCGGCGATCTCGTTCAGCACGAACACCGCGTCCGGCCCGTAGCAGGTGGCCATGAGGGAGCCGACGATCTCGCGGCCGCTGCCGGTGGCGCCCAGCGCCCGCACCGGGTGGCGCCCCGCCGGGCCGTCGAGGAACTGGCGCATCAGCGCCTGGGCCGCGCCCACCGGGTCGCCGCCGGTGCGCAGGTATCCCTCCCACACCGGCTCCAGCCGGCGCCCGTCCAGGGCCACCACCTTGGAGCCGGTGGAGCCGATGTCGAACCCCAGAACCAGGTCCAGCGGCTCCGCCGAGGCCGGGCGGGGGGGCGCATGGGACATGCGCCGCACCCGCGGCAGGGCCCCGCGCAGCGCCGGGAGGCGCTCCAGCGAGTGCTCCGCGGGCGGCCGCAGCAGCCGCTCCAGCGGCGGAGCCCGCTCACCGCGCTCGGCGGCCACCACGGCGCTGCCCAGCGCCTCCAGGAACAGCGGCGAGTCGCCCTCGACGTCGAGCAGGGCCATGCCGCTCTGGTCCAGGAAGCGCCGGAAGTGCTCCCGCACCCGCCGCGAGCGGGACACGCCGCCCGCCAGGAGGACGCGCGGCGGGCACTGCCGCGGCTTCACCAGCACCTCGACGTTCTCGGCGATGGCGTCCAGCAGCCCGGCCAGGATGCGCTCCCGCCGCTCGCCCTTGTTGGCGAGATGGGTCATGTCCGACTTGAGGATCACCGGGCAGCGGCCCGAGAGCGGGGCCGGGTCCTCCACCGGATCGGCCAGGGCGCAGGCCGACTCCACGTCCAGGCCGAAGCGCTCCACCAGCTGGCGCAGGAAGTTGCCGGTGCCCTGGGCGCAGCGGCTATTCTCGCGGAACACCTGGGCCCCGCCCTCCCGGATCTCCAGCACCGAGAAGCCGTGGCTGCCGATGGACACCAGCGTGGCGGGCAGGTCGCCGAGGAGGAAGCGGTAGCCGCGCAGCTGCGCCTGCTTGGCGGGCACGCGCGGCAGGGCCACCTGCCGGCCCAGCCGGCCGCACACCGCGGCGGCGGCCACCCGGTCCCAGTCCCAGCCGCCCAGGACCCGCAGCAGCGCCCCGGCCGGATCCTTGTCGTGGGGCCGGAGCTCCCGCCTCGTCCAGCGGAGCGCGCCCCCCTCTCCGGCGAGCTCGGCGACCTTGACGGTCTCCGCTCCCACGTCGATGCCTACGTAGCGCCCCATGGGAGCGCACCTTGTACCATCCTTCGGGCACCCCCCGGAAG
>DASRTO010000120.1:0-7935 GCA_035655915.1 Anaeromyxobacteraceae bacterium | reverse complement strand
CGCGCTCGCCCTGCTCGCCCTGTCCGGCTGTGCCCACCCGGGAACGCCGCTGCGAACCGTAGATCGAGTCGACCTCAAGCGCTACGCCGGCACGTGGTACGAGATCGCCACCATCCCAGCGAGCTTCCAGAAGGGGTGCGTGGGCGTGACCGCGACCTACACGCTGCGTCCCGACGGCGACGTGGATGTCGTGAATACCTGCCGCAGGGAGAGCCTCGACGGGCCCGAGCGCTCGGTGCACGGGAAGGCGTGGTCCGTCGACCCGTCGAACGCGAAGCTCGAGGTCCAGTTCTTCTGGCCGTTCCACGGCGACTACTGGGTCATCGACCTCGGGCCGGAATACGACTACGCGGTGGTGGGCCACCCGAGCCGAGACTACCTGTGGATCCTCTGCCGGAAGCCCAGGATGGACGAGGTCACCTACCAAGCCATCCTGGAAAGGCTCGCGGCCCAGGAGTACGACCTCGCTCGCATCGTCCGGACCCCCCAGCCCCCGGCGTGACGCTGCCCGGGGCGGGGCGGGCTGTGCGTCCCCAAGAACCTCGTAGGGGACGGCGTCGGGCCCTTCGGCATGCGCGTCCCCCGTGATGGTCTCCCACCCGGTAGGGATGGCCAGGGTGCTGCCGGCGGGCTAGGCTCTCGCCGGATGAAGCGTCCGCCCGGCCCCGGCGAAATCCGCATCGGCGTCTCCACCTGCCTGCTCGGCCGCAAGGTGCGCTACGACGGCGGGCACAAGAAGGACGCCTTCGTCACGGGGCCGCTGGCGCGCTTCGTGGCCTTCGTGCCGGTGTGCCCCGAGGTGGAGGTGGGGATGGGGACCCCGCGGGAGTCGGTACGGCTGGTCCGGCTCGGCGGCGAGGTGCGGATGGTCGGCCACCGCAGCGGGACCGACCACACCGACGCCATGCGGCGCTGGTCCGAGGCGCGGGTGCGCGAGCTCGAGGCGGAGGACCTTTGCGGGTACGTCCTCAAGAAGGACTCGCCCAGCTGCGGCATGGAGCGGGTGAAGGTGTACGCCGGTGGGGCGGCCACGCGCACCGGGCGGGGGCGCTTCGCCGAGGCGCTCATGCAGCGGATGCCGCTCCTGCCGGTGGAGGAGGAGGGGCGGCTCAACGATCCGCGGCTGCGCGAGAACTTCATCGAGCGGGTGTTCGCCTACCGGAGGCTGAAGGACCTCTTCGCCGCGCGCTGGACGACGGGGGACCTGGTGCGATTCCACACCGCCGAGAAGCTGCTGCTCCTGGCCCACGACCCGGCTGCCTACCGGGCGCTGGGGCGGCTCGTGGCCGGCGCCAAGGGCCAGCCGCACGCCGAGGTGGCCGGGGCCTACGGCGCGGGGTTCATGCGCGGGCTGTCCAAGCTGGCCACCCCCGGCAAGCACGCCAACGTGCTCCAGCACATGGCCGGCTACCTGAAGGATCTGCTCCCACCCGAGGAGAAGCGGGAGCTGCACGAGGCCATCGCCGACTACCGCAGCGGCCTCCTGCCGCTGGTGGTGCCGATCACCCTGGTCGGCCACCACGTCCGGCGGCGCCGCGTGGAGTACCTCCTGGGCCAGACCTACCTCCAGCCGCACCCCAAGGAGCTGATGCTGCGAAACCACGTGTGAGGCTCCGGCAGGCCTCGCCCGCCGGGCGCCCCGCGACGGCGGCCATTCAGGTCGACCACCGCCGCAGGTACGCGCGGGCGCGCAGCTTGCGGAGCGTGTTCTCCGAGCTCATGTAGCGAACCGTTCCGAAGACCGGCCGCTCGGGGCCCCAGGGCCGGTCGTAGCGCCCCAGCACCCAGAAGATCCCGCTGAGCGAGTTGGGGTCGCGCCCGTCCAGCGCGTGGCGGTCGTTCAGCTCCAGCATGGCCGAGAGCGCCTCGCGCGGCGAGCGGCTCCACTCCAGGATCTTCTTTCCCCACAGCATGCGCAGGTAGTTCTGGATGCGCCCCTCGACGAGGAGCTGGCGCTGGGCGGCGTTCCAGACCGGGTCGTGGGTGCGAGCCGCGGTCAGGTCGGCCAGGCGGTAGACGTGTTCCCGGCGGTCGCGGGCGTGCTTCGCCAGGGTCTCCTGGGCCCACCGCGGCAGGGACTCGTACCGGTGGCAGTCGGCGCGCTTCGACGCCATGTTGAACCCGAGCTCCCGCCAGGTGACGAGCTCGTCGAGGAAGGCCTCGGCCTCCGGGCTCATGCCCCAGAAGCCGGCCCGGGAGCCGGTGACCTTCCCGAGCCGCGACTCCTTCCAGCCCTCGCGGCGGGCGAGGCGCCGGAAGATCTCATGGGCCGAGACGTGGCCGAAGTGGAGCCAGGGGGAGAGCCCGCTCGTGGCGTCCTCGTCGGGGTGGCTCCGCTCCGGGTAGCGGGCGAGCCGCTCGCGCAGGAACCCCCGCAGCGTCTCCTCGGCCGCGGCGCTCCCGCCGTGGAGCGGCGCCGGGGGAACGCCGTGGTCGATGGGGAGGGAGTCCAGGGCCGCGGCGTCGGCGGCGAGGAGGGCCGCCGAGGCGGCCGGCCAGCCCGAGGCCACGCCGCGCGGCAGGTCCGCCCCGGCCAGGCCCCGTCCCTCCAGGGGTCGCGGCGAGGGGAAGGAGGCCAGGTGGCGCGGCAGCTCGCGCTGCAGGAAGCGCCGGAAGGCGTAGGCGGTCGGGTAGACGGCGGTGGCGGCGGCGAGCGGGAGCAGGCCGTTCGAGTCCACCGCCTCCAGCCGGACGTCGAGGCGGGCCCCGGCGACGGCCACCATCCGCGCCAGGAAGAAGGAGGGGAAGTCGTCGGCGACGACGAGCGCCGCCCGGGAGGCCAGCGCCGAAAGGAGCCCCCGGCCGGCGGCGGGCTCGGGCTCGACGTAGGGGTGGTAGGCGACCCCGGCCGCGCCGAGGGCGCGGGCGTTGTCGGCCATGCCCTGGAGGACGAAGGCGTGCAGCCGGTCGCTGGCCCAGGGGTAGCCGGCCCGCAGCGCCTCCAGGACCAGCAACGGGCGGCCCATCTCCCGCGCCGCCTCCGCGGCCCGGTCGAGCGCGAAGTTGTGGGCGGCGCGCCGGAAGGCGGTCATCCAGTAGAGGACGTAGCGGCCGCCCGCCCGGACCGGGGCGTCGTTCACGGCGCGAACGCGGATGGAGGGCACCCTCGCCATGCCATCGGCCCCTCAGCCTGGCCCCGCCGCGGGCCGGTCCAGGGAGCGCGCCCGCGCGGCCACCTCGCGGATCAGGTTCCGGAAGATGGCGGCGTGCATCGGGTAGAGGGCGTACCAATAGAGGTGGCCGAGGAGGCCGCGCGGGGCGAAGTAGGCCGTCTGCACCAGGACCGAGCCGTGCGGCGCCGGCCGGGCCTCGAACTGGAGCCAAGCGCGCCCGGGCACCTTCATCTCGGCCCGCAGCCGGAGCAGGGAGGAAGGGGTGACCGCCTCGACGCGCCAGAAGTCGAGGGCGTCGCCGGCGCGGAGGCGGTCCGGGTCGCGCCGACCGCGGCGGAACCCCACGCCCCCCGCCAGCCGGTCGAGCACGCCGCGCAGCCGCCAGGCCCAGTTGGCGTAGAGCCAGCCGCGATCGCCGCCCAGGCCGGTGAAGGAGCGGAAGAGCGCCTCGACCGGTTCCGCCACCGTGATCTGGCGTCGCTCGATGATCATCCCCTCCTGCGCCGAAAGGGTCACCGGTGCCGCCGCGCCCTGGCTGGTGCAGAGGGCGTCGCTCCAGGCGCTCTCGATGTCGCCGGACTCCAGATTCGCGAGCGCCGCGGCGAGCGCCTGCGGGTAGCCCACGGGATTCACCCCTGGGAAGAGGCGCCTCGCCAGATCGGCGCGGACCACCACGTCGTTGCGGAGCCCCTCGATGAGCGGGCGGGCGATGGCGGCCGGCACCGGGGTCATCCAGTGCACCCAGTGGGAGGAGAGCCGCGGGGTCAGCACCGGCACCGGGACGAGCCACCGCCGGAGCCCTCGCAGGCGCGCGTAGCCCAGCATCATGTCGCGGTACGTGAGGACGTCGGCGCCGCCTATCTCCACCACTTGGCCGGCGCTGGCGGGGGCGTCCAGGGCAGCCAGCAGGTAGTCGAGGACGTCGGCCACGGCGATGGGCTGAATGCGCCGGTAGACCCACCGCGGGCAGACCATGACCGGCAGCCGCTCGGTGAGCCAGCGGATCATCTCGAAGGAGAGGCTGCCGGCGCCCACGATGACCGCCGCGCGCAGCTCGGTGACCGGCACGCCGGCGCCCCGCAGCCGATCCCCGGTCTCCTGGCGCGAGCGCAGGTGGGTCGACAGGCCCGCCGCCGGATCCCCCAGGCCTCCGAGGTAGACGATGCGCTCCACCCCCGCCTGGCGAGCCGCCCGGCCGAACCCCTCGGCCGCGGCCAGGTCGCGCTCGCCGAAGCGGCCTCCCTCGGCCATGCCGTGGACCAGGTAGTAGGCTACCGACACCCCGCACAGCGCGGGGGCGAGGGTGTCCGGGGCGAGGACGTCGCCGGCGGCTACCTCGACCCGGGCGAGCCACGGCCGGCCCGCGAGCCGGGAGGGGTCGCGGGCGAGGACGCGCACGCGGTGTCCGGCGGCCAGGAGCCGCGGCACGAGCCGTCCCCCGACGTATCCGGTTGCCCCCGTGACCAGGATCACGACGGGTCTCTTAGCGCCCGACGGTCTGTGGCGCGCGGCGACCGCAGCGCGCCCCTGCCCGGGCCCGCCGGGCGTGGTCGTGGATGGCGATGGAACGCGGCAGGGGAACCGGCGGTCACGGCAGGCTGCGCCGTGCGGATCCCACGGATCGGGGAGCGCGGCACGCGCCAATCCGGCCCCTGCCATCCGTTCTTCGAGACGAACCAGCTCGGGGTAGTGGAGGCGTGCGCCCGCGAGGCGCAGGGGGCGCTGGGCGGCTGGCATCGCGGATGGGCACCAGACGAAGGCCACGGCCTTGCGGCGCACCCCGCAGCGGCTCGCCCGCCGCGCCTTGCCCTGCGTCGGCCGTAGTGCGCCGTTCGCGGATCGAGAAGCGCCGCGATCCGGCGCTGGCGATGGTCGAAGATGGCGTCGAGCTGCCGCCGCACGAGGAGAGCGGCGTTCCCGCGCCGCAAGGGCCTGTACGCTGCCGGAATCGGGCTCGTCCTGCAGGCGGCCCTGATGCTGGTCCTCGACCTCTTCGCCGAGAAGCGAGGCCGTGACTACCTCGACGCCGTGGCCCGCCTGGGCGGGGCACCCTGAAGGCGGTTCGGGGCCGGACGGCGCAACCCCGTGCCGTCCTGCCCTGACTCTGGCCGGAACCAGGGCGAGGCCGAGCCGAGAGACTTGCAGGCCGCTGCGGTCGAGGAACCGACGAGTCGGCCGGACACCCGAGCCCGTGATCTGGCGCGTTGCCCATGGCCGCCCCTGGCTGTCGTGGCCGCCCGTCCACCGCTGCGCGGGCCCCATGCGGGGCGCGCGGGCGGGGCCCCGCCCCGTTAGCCTACTCGCCGCGCGGCGTCCGCTGCGCCAGGGGGATCACCGCCAACCGAGCCTCCAGCGGAGGAAGGAGCCTTCCGTGCACGCCCGTCTCGCCGCGCTCGCCCTCGCCCTGGTCCCGGCTCCGGCCCTGGCCGGCTGGTTCGTGGACTTCGAGACCGGCATCGCCTGGCAGGGGTACAACGACGTCCGAATCCCCGGCGACGGCGGCACCCTCTTCTCCCTCACCGACGACCTCGACCCCGGCTCGGCACCGAGCTACCGGGTGCGCCTGGGCTGGAACGTCACCGACCGGCACACGGTCTTCGCCCTCTTCGCGCCGCTACGGCTGGACGCCACCGGTGTCGCCCCGACGGACATCCAGTTCTACGGCGGCACCTACCCGGCCGGTACGCAGGTCTACGGCACCTACCGGTTCGACTCCTACCGGCTCACCTACCGCTATGGGCTGGTGCGCGGTCAGGGCATCGAGGTGGACCTGGGCCTCACCGCCAACATTCGCGACGCGGCCATCTCCCTCTACGGCGCCGCCTTCCGGGTTCGCAGCGACACCGGCTTCGTGCCGCTCCTCTCCTTCCGCGTGGCCTGGAACTTCGCCGGCGACTTCGGCCTCCTGCTCGACGGCGACGCCATCGCCGGCGGCCCCGGGCGCGCCGAGGACGTGTTGCTTGCGGTGACCTGGCGCCTCCGGGACCAGCTGGCCCTCAAGGCCGGCTACCGGATCGTCGAGGGCGGAGCCGACACCAGCGCGGTCTACAACTTCGCGCTCATCAACTTCGCAGTGGTGGGGCTCATCGTCGGTCTGTGATGAATCAGTTGGCGTGAGGTTCGGCTATCCCTTCGCAGTTCAACGGCATCGCCGGTGCGCTAGAAGAGGCCCACCGCGCCGGAGCGCGGCGGAGAGGAGACGATGGCGTACTCGCTCTTGGAGTGGGGCGCGTTCGGGGTGTTCGTGCTGGGCATGCTGCCGCTGGACCTGGGCGTCTTTCACCACAGGGACCACGTGGTGCGGCCCGGGCGAGCAGCTGCGGTCGCGGAGGTGGCCGAGGCCGGCGGGCTCTAGCGGCACTCCGATCAAGGTCCTTCGCTTCGCTCGACGGCTGGGCCGGAGAACGAGAAGGCGTTCGAGCGATCTGTCGGACGTGCACCCTCAGGGCGCTGGGCGGAACCCGCCCTCGAAGGCGAAGGCCGACACGGGTTCCCGCCCGCTCGGGCTCTCCCTGGCCCGGAGCTTCTCCGGCAGGTCTTCCACGCGCCCGGGGTGCCCCACCGCGATCATGCACTCCACCGCCCAGGCCGGCGGAACGGCCGCCGCCTCGCGGGCCCGCGCCTCGTCGAAGCCCCCCATGGCGTGCACCACCAGCCCCTGGCCGCTCCCCTCCAGCGCCAGGCTCATCCGGGCGGCGCCGGCGTCGAGGGAGTGGGAGCGGATGGGCTTCCCGTCGGGGCGCGCCGTCACGGAGGCGAGGACGAGCAGCGCTCCGGCGCGCCTGCACCAGACCTGGTTCCCCTCGGCCAGGGCGCCGAAGAAGCGCTCGAAGGCGGGCGTCCCGGCGACGGCGTAGGCGAAGCGCCAGGGCTGGCCGTTTCCCCCCGACGGCGCCCAACGCGCCGCCTCGAGGAGGCGGAGCAGGCGGTCAGGCCCGACGGGCTCGCCCGACATGGCGCGGGGAGACCACCGGAGGAGGAGGCGGGAATCGATGGGGTGGTCGGCAACTCGGGCCATGGGTGTTCCTAATCGTGATGCCCGCTCCGGGCCATCGGAGGCGGGGCGCTGCGGGGCCGGGCCTCCCCCCCGCCAAGGGGCGGCGCGCCGGCCGGGCCGACGCTATCTCCTCGCCGTCTCGACTCGGAAAGGAGAAGGCGATGAAGGTGGGCGTCCTCGGCTCGGGTACGGTGGGGCAGGTGCTCTCGGAGGGCTTCCTCAGGCACGGCGACGAGGTGATGCGCGGCTCGCGCGACCCCGGCAAGCTCGCCGCCTGGAAGGCGGGGGCCGGACCGCGGGCGCAGGCGGGCACCTTCGCCGAGGCGGCCCGCTTCGGCGAGCTCGTCGTCCTGGCGGTGAAGGGCACGGCCGCCGCCGCTGCCGTCGACGCCTGCGGCGGCGCGCTCGCCGGCAAGGTGGTGCTCGACGCCACCAACCCCATCGCCGAGGCGCCGCCGGTGAACGGCGTCCTGCGCTTCTTCACCGGGCCCAACGAGTCGCTCATGGAGACGCTCCAGGCGCGCGTGCCCGCGGCCCGCTTCGTCAAGGCCTTCTCCTGCGTCGGCAACGCGCTCATGGTGAACCCGAGCCTCCCCGGGGGGAAGCCGACGATGTTCATCTGCGGCAACGACGAGGGCGCCCGGCGCGAGGCCGCCCGCGTGCTCGACCGCTTCGGCTGGGAGGTGGCCGACATGGGCACGGCCGAGGCCGCACGGGCCATCGAGCCGCTCTGCATGCTCTGGTGCATCCCCGGCCTCCGCGAGAACCGCTGGAAGCACGCGTTCAAGCTGCTGCGGGGGTGAGGCGCCCAACCGCCACGGCGTG
>DASRTO010000119.1:0-10149 GCA_035655915.1 Anaeromyxobacteraceae bacterium | reverse complement strand
CGGGAGGCGGTTCGTGACGCCGCCTGCGGCGCGCCCCTGACGGGTGCGCTCAGGGGTGACTGGAGGCGGTCTTCTCGCGCAGCTTCTCGGCGAGCGCCCTGGCCTCCACCAGGATGGGCGCGTCGCGGTCGCCGCGCTTCCAGGCGTCGAGGAGCTGGTTCACCCGGTCGCGGGCCTCGGCGCGACGGCCCAGGGCGTCGAGCGCCCGGGCCTCGACGAGGAGGCTCCGCGGCCGCGACCAGGTCTGCCAGTAGCCGATCCCGAACCCCACCATCCCCCGGAAGCGTTCGGAGGAGGCGAGCGCCTCGGCGGGGTGCCCGCGAGCGATCTCCACCTCGCCGAGGAGGTAGGTGGCGAAGGTCCGGATCTCGTCCCCGCGCTCCGTGAGAGGCTTGAGAGCGGCGGCGGACTCGTCGAGCCGCCCCGAGCGCCAGGCCGCCACGCCGCGGTAGAGGGCCTCGGCCGGCGATCGCGGCTCGAGCGACCGTGCCAGCGCGGCGGCTCCCTCGAGATCGCCGACGGCGGCGCTGAGGGCCGGGAGCCGCTCCCGGAATTTCTTGTCATCGTGCCTGGGCTCCCCCTGCGCCCGCACGGCCGCAGCGAAGGACGCCAGCTCGCCCCTGGCCTTGTCGAGCGCGCCGTCGCCCAGGAAGTGGTGCATCCGCATCTCGTGGTAGGAGGGCGCGGCCAGGGGCACGTCCCGCAGCCCTTCCAGCGCCCGGAGGGCCTCCCGGCGCCGGCCCTCCAGCGACAGCGCGCAGGCGTAGAGGCCAGTCGCTTGGGCGCGCTCCTTCTTGCTCAGCCCCGGGTCTCCCATCGCCTGCCTGGCCAGCGCCTCCACCTCGGCGAAGGCGCCGCGGTAGAGGAGGATCTCCGACAGCACTCCGCGGGTCCAGTAGCTCGGCTCGATGGCGTAGGCGCGGCGGGCCTGCTCCAGCGCCTCGTCCAGCTTCCCGTTCAGGGCCAGGGCCTGGGCCAGGGCGCGGTAGGACGACGGCCCGGGCGCCTGCTCCGCCCAGCGGCGGGCCCGGGCCAGGAGCTCCGCCTTGGAGCCGGCGGAATTTCCCATGCAGTCCGTCAGGTGGACCAGCGCCGGCTCCCAGACCGGGTCGAGCTGCAGCGCCCGCTCGAAGAGCGGCTGGGCCTTCTCGATCTGCCCCTCGTGGAAGTAGAGGTCCGCCGCCATGTAGAGGACGTCCTTCTCCAGGGGCCAGGCCTCCACCGCCTGGGCATAGAGCTGGTGGGCCTCCTCGTTGCGCCCCTCCATGTGGGCCCGCCAGGCGCGGATGAGGAGCCGCTCCTTCTCCCCCACCCGACCGCTGTTGGCCACCGCCGCCGCGATGTGCTCGCGCCGCTCGGGCGCCTCCAGCCCGGTGAACTCCCCCAGGTAGGCGATGCGGTAGTGGGCCAGCGCGAAGCGCGGGTCGGCCGCCACCGCCGCCTGGTACTCGGACATCGCCTCCTCGTAGCGGGTGCGCTCCTCCCGCTGCTGCCCGCGGAAGTAGTGCTCGTAGGCCTCCAGGCTGGCGGTGGTGGCCTCGGCCACCCTGACCCGCGAGGCCTCCACGTCGGCGGGAGCCTCCCGCAGGCGCTGTCGGGTCTGCTCCGAGAGGCGGTCGATGAGGCCGGGGATGCTGGCCTTGCCGACACCCTGCTCCTTCACCGCGAAGAGGTACTGGTCGGTGGCCGGGTCGAGCACCTGCATCTCGATGGCGTAGACCTGGTCGAAGCGCCGGATGGTGGCGAGCACCAGCGCCTGGACGCCGGCCTTGCGCCCCAGCTCGCGTCCCAGGACCTCGTCGAGGCGGACCGCTGGCTCCTTCCCCATCTGGCGGAGCAGGTCGAACATGCGGGCCCGGGTGAGGACCTGGAGGTGGCGCGACTGCTCCAGCGAGGTGATGAGCATGCCGGAGAGGCCGTTCAGGTCGGGGTCGCCGGTCTCGTTGGCGAAGTCGGCCACCGCCACCGGGATGCGGGCCGGGGGAGCGCTCGGGGCGCGCAGCTGCAGCGCCCCCGCCGCGGCCAGGGCCAGCGCCAGCCCCGCGGCGGCCGCCCAGAGCAGGTGGCGGCGCGGCGGGCCGCGCCGGCCCGCCAGCGCCCGCTCGGCCTCGAGCAGCGACTCCAGGGCGGCCCGGGCGCCCCTGGGGCGTCCCGCCGGCTCGCGCGACAGGGCCCGGCCGAGGAAGGGGCGCACCTCGCGCGGCAGGGCGTCGAGGGGCGGGGGCGGCCCGGGGTCCAGGGCCGCGCTGCGCCCCTCCTTCACCTCGTAGGGGAGGCGCCCGGCGAGCATCTGGTGGAGCATGACCCCCAGGGCGAAGAGGTCGGTGCGCTCGTCGTCGGGCTCGCCGCGCCACTGCTCCGGGGCCATGTAGCCCGGCGTGCCGCCGGCCTCGCCGCTGCCGGAGCCGAAGAGGCGCGACAGGCCGAAGTCGAGGATCTTGGCCGCCCCGTCGGTGGTGAGGAGCACGTTGGAGGGCTTCAGGTCGCGGTGCAGCACGCCGGCGGCGTGGGCGTGGGCCAGCCCGCGCGCCACCTCGGCGGCGATGCGCACCCCCTCCCGCGGCGCCAGCGGTCCGCGCTCCAGCCGGGCCTCCAGCGTCTCGCCGTGGAGCCGCTCCATCACCAGGAAGGCGGTCCCGCCCTCCTGGCCGGCGTCGTGGAGGGTGACGATGTTGGGGTGGTTGAGCTGCGCCGCCGCCTCGGCCTCCTGCTTGAGCATGGCGGCCTGCTGTGGATCGTGGCGCCGGGCGCGCACGGTCTTCACCGCCACCACCCGGTTGAGCTCGCGATCCCGCGCCTCGTAGACTACGCCGAACCCGCCCCGCCCGATCTCGCGCAGGATCTCGTAGCGCCCCAGCGTCTGGCCGGGCCGGAGCGCGGGGGTCATCTCCTCCAGCGCCGGGCGCGGCGCCCGCGCCAGGTCCTCCAGCAGGGCCGAGAGCGCGCCCCGGCGGACCGGGACGGTCCCGCCGCCGGCTGGCACCCTGGGCTGGCTCTCCTCGGGGGGCACGACCGGGGATCGTAAGGCGGCGGAGGGCCCCCGCCCAGGGGGAATCGCCAGCCAGCGCCACAGGGCGCGGCCGGGTCCCTCCCGGGTCCTCTGGAGCCGCATCATCAAGGCTGAGGCGGCTGGGGCGTGTTCGTGACACTCGCCGCCAGGAGGAGCCCCGGGGGGTGGTGGGTGCTCCCCTCCTGGTCGCGCGGCGAGGATCCGCTGGCCGGTCCGTCGGCCTGGTACGGCGCCGCGCCCGTCATGGCCAGGGGATCTCCGAGGGTGGCGAGCCCGCCGGCGGCTCGCGCGACGGCGCGGCCTCCGGCGCGGCGGGTCCGGGCGCGGCCGGGGCCGGCGTGACCGGGGCTGGCACGGCCGGCGCGGTCGGGATCCCTACCGTTGGCGGCGGGCTCGCAGTGATCTCGCTGACGAAGAGCACCTCCAGGCGCACGATCACGCCCAGGATCGTCCGGTACCCGCCCGCCGGATTCGCCGGGAAGACCATCTCCGGCTCGACCTCCGCGAAGAGCCACTGCCGGAAGACGTCGGCGCGGAGCCTGGCGTAGGTGCGGTACTGCTCCACGGTCGCGGCCGACTGCTGCACCCCCCGCATCGAGCCGCCCAGCGCGCCCACCAGCCGGCGCTCGAGCGGTGCCCGCAGCTCCAGCGACGTGCCCCACTCCAGGCCCCGGCTCTTCTCGCTCCTGAGCAGGCCGCCGCTGGCGCGGAGCACCGCCTCCCCGGCGATGCCCTGGTCCAGGTCGAGCTGCAGGGTGCCACCGAGTCCCTGGGAGAGCTCCCAGAAAGCGGTGGGAGTGAAGCGGGCCAGGAGCGATCTCGCCGGGTGGAAGTCCTGGCGCAGGCGGATTCGCACGAAGGGGTCGGGAGGCCAGGCGAAGCGGATCCCGCCTCCCAGGTAGAGCAGCGAGCCCGGCCGGCGCAGCAGGTCGTAGCGCAGCTCGAGCCGTCCCTGGCCAGCGGTCACCTCGGTGGCCGGCTCCTCGCCGCCGGGTGCCCCCTCCCCGGGCAGCTGGTCGCCGCTCAGCACCAGGTGGGCGCGGGAGAGCCAGGCGCTGGCGGCCGGCAGCCGGAGGTCCACCAGGCCGGTGGTGTGGGGATAGGCATGGGGCTCGTCCGTGAGCCGTACCTCGCTGCGCCAGCGTACCGTGGAGCGCTGGGGGCCGAACTCGAGGTAGCGGCGGTCGCCGAAGAAGCGGTCGAGCCAGTCCACCAGGTCGCGGAGCTGCTCCTCCACCGCCGCGTGCGAGGTCTCGAGGGCGCCCGGCTTCGGCGGCGCCGCCTCGGCCGCCGGCGGAGGCTGGCCCGTCCCCGGCGCGGGCGACTCCGGCTCGCCCGGCGGAGCCGGCGGCGGCCCGGCCTCCTGGCCGTGGGCCCCCGCCGGCAAGAGCGCCAGCATGGCCGCCAGCGCGACCGAAGCTGGGAGCGCCCTGGCCATCATTCCCCCCTCGCATCGGCCCGGCCCAGGCGCGGGCCGGCGTCACGACCGCTGGCGCGAGTCCAGCTGGTCCTCCGGCGCGTGCCCGGCCATCATAGCCATGACCGGCCCGGCGACGAGGAGTTCTCTCGGGGCCTCCATCCGGCGGGCGCCATCACCTGGTGGCGCCGCCCGGCGGGAAGCCGCGCTGAGACAGGCGCCGCACCTCCGCGGCCGGCCCGAGCAGCCCCCCGAGCGCCAGGCCGGCGACGAGCCCGCCCACGTGGGCGGCGTTGTCCACGTAGGGGATGGTCGCGCCCAGCGCCAGGTTGAGGGCGGCGATCCAGGCCATGTCGCGCAGCAGCCGGCGGCGGACGGGCTCGGGGAGGGCGGAGCGCCGGCTCAGGCCCAGCACCAGCAACGCCCCCACCAGGGCGAAGATGCCGCCCGAGGCGCCCACCGCCGGGGCCGGGGTCCAGGCCACGCTGGCGGCGGTGGCGGCGGCGGTCCCCATCACCAGGAGCACGAGGTACCGCGCCCGCCCGTAGAGCCGCTCCACCAGGCCGCCGAGGTTGTAGAGGGCGTAGGCGTTGAAGAAGAGGTGCAGGAGGCTGCCGTGGACCAGCGCCACGGTGAGGAGCCGCCACCACTCGCCGGCGAGGATGCGCTGGTTCACCTTGGCGAGCCGCAGCGCCAGCACCTGGTCCGGCAGGGCGAAGGCCATCAGGGAGGTGCCGACGATCAGCGCCGTCGCCGACCAGGTGACGACCGGCCGGCGCCGCAGCAGCAGGTCGAGCCGAAAGCCGCGGTCCCCCGGCGGCCCCCCGTCCTGGCCCGGCTCCGTCATCTCCGCCCCGGCGCCGGCCCGCTCACGGCGCGTGAGTCTCGATCCTGGCCTGCGGCCTGCGGGCGGCCCGGAAGAGGAGCACGCCCAGCGCGGCGAAGAAGACCACGCCCAGCACCGCGTAGCCGCCGCTGCCGAGGAGGCGCGACAGCGCCGGCTGGGCGTCGAGGCGCGAGAGCCAGGCCGCCACCGAGTCGTTGACCTGGAGCAGCGCCACGATGACGCCGGTGAGGGCTCCGCCGGCCACCAGCCCGGTGGCGAACAGGCTCCCCGATCCCAGCTCGGACTCCTCGGCCGGCTCCCCCCTGAGGGCGGCCACCTTGTCGGCCAGGCCCTTGATGGCGCCGCCGACGAAGATGGGGAGGGTGGTGGAGAGCGGCAGATAGAGCCCCACCGCGAACGACAGGGACTTCACGTCGCACAGCTCCATGGTGACGGCGATGAAGGCCCCCACCAGCACGAAGTGCCAGTCGAGGTTCAGCGACAAGAGCCCCTTGATGAGCGTCGCCATGAGCGTGGCCTGCGGGGCCGGGAACTTGTCGGAGCCGATGGCGTGGGAGAGCCCCTGGGCCGCCATCTCGGCGGTGGGGGTGTCGAGCACCTTCACGGTGAGGCCGATGACCAGCGAGGAGAAGATGGCCCCCACGAAGAGCGAGATCTGCTGGGCCCGGGGGGTGGCGCCCACCAGGAAGCCGGTCTTGAGGTCCTGGGAGGTGGCGCCGCCGTTGGCGGCCGCGATGCACACCATGCCGCCCACCACCAGGGCCATGGGCTCGTAGGCGCTGCCGGTCCAGCCCACCCCCACGAACACCATGGCGGTGGCCATCAGGGTGGCGATGGTCATCCCGGAGATGGGGTTGGAGGACGACCCGATGATGCCCACGATGCGGGAGGAGACGGTCACGAAGATGAAGCCGAAGGCGATGATGAGCACGGCCAGCAGGAACTTGTTGAGGAAGGTCTGGCCGGGGATCACCGGCAGGAGGGTGAGCAGCGCCACCAGCCCCACGCTGCCCACGATGACGGTGACGAACGACAGGTCCCGATCGGTGCGGGAGACCGCGGCCTTGGCCTGCTTGTCGCCCAGGGAGCGGATGGAGTCGCGCAGGCTGGACCAGATGGTGGGCGCGGTCTTGAGCAGGGTGATGAAGCCGCCGGCCGCCACCGCCCCGGCCCCGATCTGCCGGATGTAGGCCCGGTAGATGGCGGCTGGCATGTTGGCGAAGGTGTGGCTCACCGGGTCCCAGCCGCCGGCGCCGCCGGCGGTGGCCAGGTCCTTCATGTAGCCGAACTTGACGAGCTGGGAGGCGATGACGTCGGGGGGCACCAGCACGGAGAGCAGCGGGATGAGCCCCACCCAGGCCAGCACCCCCCCGGCCACCAGCACCCCGGCGATGCGCGGCCCGATGATGTAGCCCACTCCCAGGTACTCGGGGGTGATCTCGCCGTTGACGGTGGCCGAGGGCAGCCACTTGTTGGCCTGCCGGGTCACGAAGGCCGGCACGTCGGCGATGACGTGGAAGATCTTCTGCAGCAGCGCGTAGGCCAGGGCGAAGCCCACCCCCTGAAAGGCGGTGCGGGCGAACTCGCCGCCCCGGTCGCCGGCGATGAGCACCGAGGCGCAGGCGGTGCCCTCCGGGTACTGCAGCTGCCCGTGCTCCTTCACGATGAGGGAACGACGCAGCGGGATCATCATCAGCACGCCCAGGATGCCGCCCACCAGGGAGAGCGCGAAGAGCGTGTAGTAGTTGAAGAAGCCGGCGCCGACGCTGGAGCGGGTGCCGGGGTCGAGCGACAGGAAGAGGAAGCCGGGGAGGGTGAAGACCACGCCGGCGGCGATGGACTCGCCGGCCGAGCCGGCGGTCTGGATGATGTTGTTCTCCAGGATGGTGGTCTTGAGGAGCCGGTGCCCCAGGGAGATGGCGATGACGGCGATGGGGATGGAGGCCGACACGGTGAGGCCGGCCTTGAGCGCCAGGTAGACGGTGGCGGCGCCGAAGAGCACCCCGAAGATGGCCCCGGCCACCAGGGCCTTGGGGGTCAGCTCGGCCAGCGAGCGCTCGGCCGGGATGTACGGCTTGAGCTCCTTGGCGCCCTGGGTGCCCGCGGTCTCGCCGGCCATGCGCTCCCCTTTCCCGAAGGTGGACGTCCGACGACGCGGCAGGAAACCACGTTTCCCGGACGGCGTCGACTCGGGCGGGGTCCCCCGGAGGGGGCGGGGCAGGCCGCGGCGCCGGGTGCCCCGCGGCTCGAGACAATGCCCCGGTGCCTCGAGGCCGCGCCTCACCGCGGGGCTTCGAGCTCCGCGAGGTGCCGGGCCGGCTCGCCGGCGTGGTCGATGGGCACGTGTCCGGGAAGCGCCGCCACCCGCGCCAGCCAGGATCGCACGGCGGCCAGCGGCCCGAGGTCGAAGCCTCCCTCCGGGGCGACGTGGGTGTAGGCGTACAGGGCCAGGTCGGCGACGGTCGGCCCGGCGCCCACGAACCAGCGCCGCCCGGCCAGGTGCCGCTCCATCACCGCCAGGGCGCGCGCCCCCTGCTCGAGCTTGCGCGGCAGCAGGCGCTGCCGCTCCTCGTCGGGCGGGAGGTGCATCACCCAGTGCCGCGCCGTGGCCACGTTGGGCTCGTGGCTGTACTGCTCCCAGAAGAGCCAGCGCAGCACCTGGGCCCGGTCCAGGCGGCCCTTCGGCAGCCATGGAGTCCCCTCGGCCAGGAAGCAGAGGATGGCGTTGCTCTCGGGGAGGGTGGTGCCGTCCTCGAACTCCAGGACCGGGACTCGCCCTTCCGGGTTGAGCCGGGCGAAGGCCTCGGTGCGGGACTCGCCCCGGAGGATGTCGACCTCCACCCGCTCGAAGGGCAGGCCCAGGTGGTGGAGGAGCAGCCGGCACTTGTAGCCGTTGCCGGAGGCGAGGAAATCGTGGAGGCGGTACATGGCGAGGCCCTCCCGGCGCGGTTCGACGCCCGGGCACCGACGGTGTCCCGTCCCGCTCCGCCGGCGTGTCAATCCGGTCGGAGCCGGCTAGGAATGAGTGTAGCCATGGCCAAGGCCCTTCCGAAGGCGCAAGGTCGCGCCGCCCCGGCGCGGGAGCTCCCCGTCCACCTGGACTGGGGGCACCTCAGGTTCTTCCTGGAGCTGGCGCGCACCGGGAGCCACGCGCGCGCCGCCGGCCGCCTGGGCGTGGACCGCAACACGGTGGCGCGCCACGTGGCGGCGCTGGAGGAGGAGCTGGGCCTGCCGCTCTTCGAGCGCGGTCCACAGGGCTGGAGCCAGACCGCGGCGGGCCAGGAGCTCGCCGAGCTGGCGAGCCGGGTGGAGGAGGACGTGCTGGCCCTGGCCCGCCACGCCGCGGCGCGGGACCCGGAGCTGCACGGGACGGCGCGGCTCACCACCGTGCCGCACCTGGCCACCCACCTGCTGGCGCCGGCGCTGCCGGCGCTCCGCCACCGGCACCCCGGCCTCCTGCTGGAGATCGTGGCCGACGAGCGGGCCTTCAACCTGTCGCGCCGCGAGGCCGACCTGGCAGTCCGCATGGGCCGCCCCCGCGAGCCGGGGCTGGTGACGCGCCGCCTCTGCGGCCTGGCCCACGCCTTCTACGCGGCGCCCGACACCGAGCCCGGTGGGCGCGGCGCGGTGGACCTCGTCGCCGATCCCTTCCTGGAGGAGGAGGTCCCCGCCAACGCGGCGCACGAGCGATGGCTCGACCAGGTGGCGCCGCAGCGCCGGGTGGTCCACCGCGGCAACAGCACCACCGCGCTGGCCGAGGCCGCCCGGCACGGGCTCGGCGTGGCCCTGCTCCCCTGCTACATCGGCGACGCCGATCCGCGGCTGCGGCGGCTGGAGGGCCCGCGGCCGGACCCGCACGAGATCTGGCTCCTGGTGCACGGCGACCTCCGGCGCACGCCGCGGATCCGGGCCGTCATCGAGTGGCTGGACGAGCTGGTCGAGCGCGCCCGGCCAGCGCTCCAGGGAGACGCCTGGAAGCCAGCGTCCCGCTGAACGACAGTTCGCTACGATCGCTCGTCTGACAAGCCGCGGCGCGGTGGGCCGGCCGCGGGTGGGCCGGCCCGGAGTTCAGGCGCGAGCGCTGGCGGCCACCGCCTGGCGCCGGCCGGGGCTGGGCGGGCCGATGCCGAGCTGGAGGGCCAGCGCGCCGATGACGATGGCCAGCAGGGTCACCACGACCGCGTCCTTGGCGCCCTGCTCCCGGCACAGCGACCGGCACAGGCGGCGCCAGGGCCCGGGCGCTTTCATCATTTCGACCACAAGACCTCACCCCCTGCCGCATGGAGGCGAGGTGGCGAGGTTCGTGACGCGCGCCCCGGGAGGGGGTCAAGGCACCAGCGCCCGCTCCACCGCCGCGAAATCCTCCGGGATCGGCGCCGCGAGGGTGAGGCGCTCGCCGGAGGCCGGGTGGTCGATCTCCAGCCGCAGCGCATGGAGCATGACCCGCGGCACGGCCACCTCCCCCACCCGGCGCGGCCCGCCGTAGCGCGGGTCTCCCAGCAGCGGCGCGCCCAGCGAGGCGAGGTGGGCCCGGATCTGGTGCGTCCGTCCGGTCTCGGGCTGGCACTCCACCAGGGCGACCCCGGATGGGCCGACCCGCAGCGTCCGGTAGCGAGTCGCAGCCGGCTCGCCCGAGGGCAGCACCACCCGGCGGCCGGGGTGGGAGGGGTCCTTCCCCAGGGGCGCGTCGAGGCGTCCCTCGGGAGGCTCGGGGGCGCGGGCGGCCAGGGCCAGGTAGGTCTTGGCCGGGGTGCCGCGGCGGAAAGCCTCGGCCAGGGCCGCCGCCGCCTCTCGGGTCCGCGCCAGCACCGTGACGCCGCTGGTCTCGCGGTCGAGGCGGTGCACCACCTGGACCTCGCCGCCGAGCAGGCGGGC
>DASRTO010000118.1:0-10429 GCA_035655915.1 Anaeromyxobacteraceae bacterium | reverse complement strand
CGCCCGCGCCGGACCTCCTCGCCCACGAAGGGGTTGGAGAGCCGCTCCTGGCCGATGAGGCTCCCCGGGCCGTGGCCGGGGTAGAAGCGGACGTCGTCGCCGAGGGGGAAGAGCCTCTCGCGGATGGAGCGCTCGAGCTGGGCGAAGTCGCCGCCGGGGAGGTCGGTGCGCCCCACCGAGCCGGCGAAGAGGGTGTCGCCGGTGACCACCACCCGGGCCCGCGGGAACCACAGCGAGCACGAACCGCGGGTGTGGCCGGGCGTGTGCAGCACCACCCCCGGCTGCTCCCCCACCCGCAGCGAGTCGCCGTCCTGGTGGAGGCGGTCCACCGCGGGTGTAGGCACGTCCTCGAAGCCGAAGGTGGCCGCCTGCTGCGGCAGGCGCTCCAGCCACTCGATGTCGGCGGCGTGGATCTGCAGCGGCGCACCGGTGGCCTCCTTCACCTCGGCGGCGCCGGCCACGTGGTCGATGTGGGCGTGGGTGCAGACGATGCCGGTGACCCGGAAGTCGCCCGGCCGCAGCATGCCGAGGATCCGGGTGGCGTCGCCCCCCGGGTCGACGATCACGGCCTCCGAGGTCTTGCTGCAGGCGAGGAGGTAGCAGTTGGCCGCGAACGGTCCCACCACCGTGGTGCGGACGATCAGCATGCCAACCTCCGGGACGCGAAGGGGCCGGGCGCCGCCATGGCCCCGGCCCCTCCGGAATCCGCTTCGGGCCGCGTGGCGGGCGCTGCCGCCATGGATCGCCGGGCGGGGCTCGTCCCCGCCGGGAATCAATACGAGAACGACGACCCGCAGCCGCAGGTGTTGCGGGCGTTGGGGTTCGTGAACTTGAAGCCGGCGCCCTGCAGCCCCTGCACGTAGTCGATGGTCACGCCCTGAAGGTACATCGAGCTCATCGGGTCCACGTAGAGCTTGACGCCGTCCTGCTCCAGGACGAAATCGCCGTCGCGGGGCTGGTTCTCGAAGTCCATCGAGTACTGGAAGCCGCTGCAGCCGCCGCCCACCACGCCCACGCGGATGCCGTGCCCGGTGAGGTTCTCCTGGGTCATGGCTTCCTTGACCATCTGCACCGCCTTGGCGGTGAGGGCGACGAAGTTGGGGGCCGGCTCGGCCGGGGTGGCGCTGCGGGCCTCGAGGGTGGCGGTCTCCATGCGTTCTCCCGAATCGATTGGGCAGAGGTGACCGGTCCAAGATAACAGCCGGGCCCCCCCGCTTCAACGCCCGGGGATCCCGGGGTGAGTGGACGTTGACTCTCTAGCCCCGTCCGGAGAGGTGGCGGCCGCCATCCACCGGCAGGAGGGCGCCCGTCACGAAGGGGGCGTCGGCCAGGAAACGCACCGCCTCGGCCACGTCCCCGGGCGTGCCGGTCCGGCGGAGCGGGATGCGCCGCACGAGGCGCCGCCGTTCCGGGATGGGGGTCCTCTCCGGCCACAGCACCGTCCCCGGCGCCACCGCGTTCACGCGCACCCGCGGCGCCAGCTCCAGCGCCATGGCCTCGGTGGCGGCCCGGAGCGCCGCCTTGCTGGCGCCGTAGGCCGAGTAGCCGGGCCATGGGACCAGGGCCCCGCCCACGTCGGCCACGTTGACCACGCTGCCGCCGGAGCGCCGCAGGAGCGGCAGGAGCGCCCGCGCGAGCAGCAGAGGCGCCCGGGCGTTCAGCGCCATCTGCGCGTCGAAGAAGGCGGCGTCGGTGCGGGCCAACGGCCGCCGACCGAAGATGGCCGCGCTGCAGACCAGCAGGTCGAGGCGGCGGAAGCGCCGGCGGAAGGCGCGGGCGAGGCGGTCCGGCCCATCCGGCGCCGAGAGGTCCGCCTGAAGCGCGGCCAGGCGCGGCGGGGGCCGGTGGGAACGGTAGTGGGCGGCCACCGTCCAGCCGTGCCGGAAGAGGTGGAGGGCGATGGCCCGCCCCACGCGCGTCCCGGCGCCGGTGACCAGGGCCACGCGGGCGCGGCCCGGCGGCCGACGCTTCGTCGGAGTCGGCATGGCGCCGAGCCTACCCGATGCGCCCCGGCTTGGGGATGGCGGCGCGGCTCGGCGCCGCCGGGGGTCTTTCACTTCCGCCGCTTCGGGTCCCACACCGTCTCGGCGACCCCCTCGCGCTTCGCCTGGAGGCGTGCCGCCACGAAGAGGAAGTCGGAGAGCCGGTTCAGGTAAGCCAGCACCGGCGGGGAGACCGCCGACTGCCGGTGAAGCGCCACCGCCCGCCGCTCCGCCCGGCGGCAGATGGTGCGCGCCAGGTGCAGGGCGGCGGCGGCGCGGCTCGATCCGGGGAGGATGAACTCGGCGAGCGCCGGGAGCTGCGCCTCCCAGGCGTCGATGGTGCGCTCCAGCTCCTCGGCCCAGGCGGCCTCCACTAGCGGCAGCGAGGAGCGAGCCCCGGAATCGGGCGGGGTGGCCAGGTCGGCCCCCAGGCACAGGAGCTCGTCCTGCACCCGCACCAGCCGCCGCTCCACCTCCGGGTCGGCGCCCAGGGCCCGGGCCAGCCCGATGGCGGCGGAGAGCTCGTCCACCTCGCCGTAGGTCTCCACCCGCGGGTGGTCCTTGTGGACCTTGCCGCCCCCGAAGAGGCTCGTCTGGCCCGCGTCGCCGGCCTTCGTGTAGATCTTCATCGCGGCGAGCACTAGCACCCGCCACCATGGACCGCAACGCCATCTTCTCCCAGGAGGCCCTCGAGGCAGTGGGGCGCGAGGCGGCCGCCCTGGCCTGGGAGGGCGGCATGACCGTGCTCCGGTCCGACGGGACGGTGGTGCCCATCCCGCTGCTGGCCGAGCCGGAGGTGATCTCGCGGGAGGCGCTGGCCGCGGCGGCCGCCGAGGCCCGGGCCATCCTCTCGGGCGCGGTGAAGCTGGCCCGCGCCCTGCTCGCGGCCGGCGACGAGCGCGACCGCGAGGCGCTGCTCGGACCCTTCTCCGGGCTCGAGGCCGAGGCCATGGGTAAGCTCTTCGCCGAGGCGCCCTGCCCGGCGGTGGTGGCGCGAGTCGACTTCCTGGTGCCGCGGGAGGGCGGGGCGCCGCGGGCGCTGGAGCTCAACGCCACCATCCCGGCCATGCCGGCCTACGCCGACCTGGCGGCCCACTCCTGGCTCCGCGCCGCCGCCCGCGCCCGCGGACTGCCGCCGCGGGCGGAGCGCGACCTGGTCGCCGCCTGCGGCAGCCACATGGAGGCGTTCCGGGAGACGCTGCTCGCCTTCTATCGCTGGCGCGGCGGCGAGCGGGAGCGCCCCTCCGTCGCCTTGGTGGCCCGGCCCGGCGACGCCCAGATCGGGGAGCTCAGGCGCCTGGCCGCCCACTTCCGGCAGATGGGGCACCGGGCCGAGAACCTCGTCCCGGCCGAGTGCCGGCCCGAGGAGTGGGACCTGCTCTACCGCCACGTGTGGGCCCACCGCACCCCGGAGGACGCCCCCTTCGCCCGGGCGCTGCGGGAGCCGGCCCGCTGGCCGCTGGCGAACCCGGTCAACGGGCTCCTCGAGGCCAAGGCGCTCTTCGCCCGCCTCTCCGAGTGCGCCGGGGATGCCGCCCTCTCGGCCCGGGCCGGTCTCGACGAGGCGGAGCGGGCGGCGGCGGCGCGGCTCCCCTTCACCCGCCGCCTGGACGCGTCGCTCGTGCCCCGGCTCCTCGCCGAGCGCGAGCGCTGGGTGCTGAAGCGGAGCTGGGACTACGGCGGCAAGAGCGTCCACCTCGGCGCCGAGGTGGAGCCCGCCGCCTGGGAGGCGGCGGTGCGGTCCGCCGAGGCCGACCGCCGCGGCGGCGGCTTCGTGGCCCAGGAGCGGATCTTCGCCCGGAGGCGGCCGGCCACCCGGGTCGCGCCCGAGGGCGTCACCCGCGGGGACCTGTACCGCGACCTCTCCACCTACTGTGGCCTGCTCCCGGCGGCGCCGCACGGAAGCGTGGTGCGGGCCGCCACTTCGCCGGTGGTGAACATCCTGGGCGGGGGAGGCCTCGCCCCGCTGATCCCGGAGGACGTGTACCGGCGGTTCGAGTAGCCACGCCGCCGGACGCGGCTCTTGGGCGACCTGGCGCGACCTGATACGCTTTCGGAGGGTGACCGCGCGCGCCAAGATCCTGGTGGTGGAGGATTCTCGCGCCCAGCTGGAGCGGGTGGTCGAGGTCCTGGCCCGGGAGGGCTACCAGGTCCTCACCGCCGCCGAGGGGCGGGAGGCCGTGAAGAAGGCGGCCGCCGAGGCGCCCGACCTCGTGCTCCTCGACATGGTGCTGCCCGACATGGACGGCCTCGAGGTGCTGCGCATCATGAAGGCCACCCGCAGCGACCAGTTCCTGCCGGTCATCCTGCTCTCGGTGAAATCGGACCTGGACTCCCGAGTCACCGGCCTGCGCATCGGCGCAGACGACTTCCTGGCCAAGCCCTTCGCCGACGCCGAGGTGCTGGCCCGCGCCGCGGCCATGCTGCGCATCAAGCAGCTCCAGGACCAGCTGCAGGAGGCCAAGCGCCTCATGGAGAAGCTCTCCATCGAGGACGGCCTCACCAGGCTCTACAACCACCGCCACTTCCAGGACGAGCTGAAGCGCGAGTTCGGCCGGGCGCAGCGCTACAACGACCCGCTCTCGCTCATCATGATCGACCTCGACCACTTCAAGGACGTGAACGACCGCCACGGCCACCCCTTCGGCGACAAGGTGCTGCGCGAGACGGCGGCGCTGGTGAAGGGCAGCGTGCGGGACCACGACCTGTGCGCCCGCTACGGCGGCGAAGAGATCGCGGTCATCCTGCCGAAGACGATGATGACCGGGGCGCTGGCGGTGGCCGAGCGCATCCACAAGGGGATGAACCAGAAGGTCTTCCAGGAGGAGCGGCCGCCGCCGAAGGGGGGCGAGCCCTCCGGAGCCACCGCGCCGCTGGCGGTGAAGGTCACTGCCTCGTTCGGCATCGCGGCCTACCCCTCCAAGGACATCACCAGCGCCGAGTTGCTCGTCCGCTACGCCGACGAGGCCCTCTACCGGGCCAAGCGCGAGGGGCGCAACGCCATCTGCGTCTATCAGTCGCAATCCTACCGCTACGACGTCGGCGGCCGCTGACGAGGGCCCGGAGGCCTCTGCCCGTTCGGGTGTCCCTCATTCCCCGGACGGGTTGGTCCTCGCGCACCCTGTACGCCTGGTTGTCCCGCACCCGGGTTACTTGTGACCCACCCCTGTCGTCATCTAAGTTGGCGGAAGAACTCGGCCCGGGTTCTACCCGCCCCGGATCGGGTCATGCAGTCCGGGAAGGCGCGACCCATATGGACACTCAACCACGCGAGCAGGGCCCCGGCGTGACGCTGACCCAGGACGCGACGCTCCTGCTGGTCGACGACGACGAGCACGTGCTGCGCGCCCTGCGCCGCGTGCTGCGGCGGTCACGCTGCCACGTCCTCGAGGCCCCGGACGCGGCCCGGGCGCTGGAGATCCTGGAGCAGGAGCCGGTGCAGGTGGTGGTCTCCGACTACCGCATGCCGGGCATGTCGGGGGTCGAGTTCCTGCGGGTGGTGAAGGACCGCTACCCGAGGGTGCAGCGGGTACTCCTCACCGGCCAGGCCGACTCGGCGGCCATCGAGGAGGCGGTGAACCAGTCGGAGATCTTCCGCTTCATCTGGAAGCCCTGGGACGACGCACACCTCCTGCTCACCATCCAGAGTGCGGTCGACCAGTACTGGCTCACGGACGAGAACCAGCGCCTGGGTCACCTGCTGGCGGTGCGCGGGGCCGACCTGGAGCGGCTCAACCGCGACCTGGACCAGAAGCTGGAGGCGCGCACCGAGGCGCTGCGGCGCGCCGCCGACGAGTGGCGCCTGTGCTTCGACTCCATCGGAGACCCGCTGGTCATCGTGCGCGGGGGCTGCGAGGTGGTGCGGGCCAACAGCGCCTTCGCCCGCGGGGCCGGGGTGGCGCTGAACGAGCTCCCCGGGCTCAAGTGCCGGGAGCACGCCTTCGGGCGTCTCCCCTGCCCGAAGCCGCACCTCGCCGACCAGCCGGAGCGTGAGACCACCTTCGCGGGCCGGGCCTGGCTCCTGCGCGCCTTTCCGTTCGGCGACGGCGCCTCGGTGGTGGTCTACAAGGACGTGACCGAGGAGCGCGAGGTGACCCGCCGCCTCTTCCAGGCCGAGAAGATGGCGGCCCTGGGCCAGCTGGCCGGCGGCGTGGCCCACGAGATCAACAACCCGCTGGGCGGGATCCTGGCCTTCGCCCAGATCATGAGCCAGGACCAGCGCTCCCCGCAGGACCTGGAGAACCTCCGGCTCATCAACGACGCCGCGCTGCGGGCCAAGCGCATCGTGGAGTCGCTCTTGCGCTTCTCGCGCGTGCCGCAGGAGCACGAGCGGGGCGAGGTGGAGCTCTCCAAGGTGGTGGAGGACGCCCTCTTCCTGCTGCACTCGCAGCTCAAGGACTCGCGCATCGCCGTGGAGCGGCGCCTGCGGCCGGTGTGCGTCATGGGGAACGCCAACCAGCTGCAGCAGGTGGTGGTGAACCTGGTGGTGAACGCCCTGCAGGCCATGGGGGCCTCGGGGCGCATCGCCCTCGAGACCTTCCCGTCTCCCGGCGGCCGGGCCCGCCTCGCCGTCGCCGACAGCGGTCCGGGCGTGCCCCAGGAGCTGGCGCAGCGGATCTTCGAGCCGTTCTTCACCACCAAGCCGGAGGGGCAGGGCACCGGGCTCGGCCTCTCCATCTGCTACCGCATCGCCGAGGAGCACGGTGGCACCATCAGCCTGGAGCGCCCCGCCGACGGCGGCGCGCGCTTCGTTGTCGACCTGCCGCAGGCCGTCTAGGAGGAAGCCATGGAGGAAGCCGTCCGCAAGCCCGCCCGCATCCTGGTCGTCGACGATGAACCGGCCCTCCTGCGCGCGCTGGAGTCGCTCCTGCGCAAGAAGGGGCACGAGGTGGTGGCCCTGGACTCGCCCATCCAGGCTACCCAGCAGCTGGCCCAGGAGGACTTCGACGTCGCCCTGCTGGACATCAAGATGCCAGACCTGTCGGGGCTGGAGCTGCTCAGCGCCGTCAAGAACCGCCGCCCCGAGGTGGAGGTGGTGATGATGACCGGCCACGCCACCGTGGAGACGGCGCTGGCGGCCATCAAGTCCGGGGCCTACGACTACCTCACCAAGCCCTTCGAGGACGTCGAGCACGTGGCGCGGGTGGTGGCGCGGGCCGCCGACCGCAAGCTGCTCATGGACCGCAACCGCCAGCTGGAGCGGGAGCTCCAGGCGCTGGAGGGGCGGCACGGCCTGGTGGGCTCCTGCGCCGGCATGCGCGAGGTGGGGCGCATGATCGACGCGGTGGCCTACAGCGCCGCCACCGTGCTCGTGACCGGCGAGAGCGGCACCGGCAAGGAGCTGGTGGCCCGGGCGCTGCACGGGAAGAGCCCGCGCAAGAGCCAGCCCTTCGTGGCGCTCAACTGCGGGGCCCTGACCGAGACGCTGCTGGAGTCCGAGCTCTTCGGCCACGTCAAGGGCGCCTTCACCGGGGCGCAGCGCGACCAGAAGGGGCTCTTCGAGGCCGCCGACGGCGGCACCATCTTCCTCGACGAGATCGGCGACATCCCGCTCTCCACCCAGGTGCGGCTCCTCCGGGTATTGCAGGAGGGGGAGATGAAGCGGGTCGGCTCGGCCGAGTCCATCAAGGTGGACGTGCGCGTCATCGCCGCCACCCACCGCGACCTCCCCAAGCTGGTCAAGGCCGGCAAGTTCCGCGAAGACCTCTTCTACCGCCTGAACGTCATCGCCATCCCGCTGCCCCCGCTGCGGGACCGCATCGAGGACGTGCCCCTGCTGGCGCAGCACTTCCTCAAGCGCTACGCCGAGCGCCTGGGGAAGAAGGTGCGGACGATCTCGCCCGAGGGGCTGGAGCTCCTGGCCGGCTACCGCTGGCCCGGCAACGTGCGGGAGCTGGAGAACGCGGTGGAGCGGGCGGTGGTGCTGTGCCGCGGCGAGACCGTCGCCGCGGCCGACCTGCCGCCCTCGGTCACCGGCCGGACCGCGCCGCTGGTGCGCGAGGTGCCCCAGAACGGCGAGGAGCAGGCCTGGCTCACCCAGAGCTACGCCACCGCCAAGGAGAACGCCCTGCGCCGCTTCGAGCGCTCCTACGTGGAGGCGCTCATGCGCTCCTGCGACAACAACATCTCGGCGGCAGCCCGCAAGGCCGGCATGGACCGGTCCAACTTCAAGCGGGTGCTGCGCAAGTACCAGGCCGACCTGGGCGGCGACGAGGACGACGGCGACGGCGGCGAGACCCCTCGCGCCAGCGCATGACGCGAGCCGCCCGGAACGGGCGGCGAGGCTTCTGGGCCTCTCCTGGGCGACCGCGGATGGTAGGGCGGGGGCTCGTCGTCGTCGTACCGGGGGGATGATGCCCCCCCGGCCCCCCCGCTCGCTCCGGCCCAGCCTCATCCGGCTGGGGCCTGCGCTCGCCCGGCGGGCGTAGGGCGGGGGCTCGGCGCCCGCCTGGAGACCGCGGAATTGCCGGGCGGGGCGCGAGGCCCCCGCCTACGGCGCGGCGACCCCCAGGAACGCCAGCGCCTCCTCGAAGATGCGGTCGAGGGAGGCGAGGAGATCGTGCCCGCCGTCGAGCGCCACCAGCCGCGCCGAGGGCGTCACGGCCACGAAGCGCTCCACGTCCTCGAGCGGCACGATCTCGTCGCGCCGCCCGGCGAGGCACAGCGTCGGCACCGCTACCCGCGGGAAGGCCGGCCAGCGGGCGGCGTCCTCGAGGAACTGGAAGCCGATGCGGCGATGGCGGCCGGAGGCGAAGTGGAGCACCTCCAGGCCGTCGCGGCGCCAGCCCGTGAGCTGGGCCGGGGTGAGGCGTCCGCTCCACCGCTCGTGGAGCCGGAAGGCCGGGGCGAGCAGGACCAGCCGATCCACCGAGGCGTGACGCGACGCGGCAAGGGCGGCCAGCCACCCCCCCAGGGAGGAGCCGATGATCGCGTGCGGCCCGGGCGCCGAGGCGAGGCGGGCCTCGGCCAGCGCCAGCATGGAGGCGGGGGTGGAGCGCTCGAAGCCTTCCGGGCCGGGGGTGAGGTCGGGGACCTCGAGCTGCACCCCCAGGCGCGCGAAGCGCTCGGCCAGGCCCCGGGCCTTGGCCGAGCCCGGTCCGGAGGCGAATCCGTGCAGGTAGAGGATCATGGCGCGTGGCGGCGGGGCCGCCCCCCTCCTATACCGGATGGCGACGTCGGGTGTCGCGCTCCGGGCGTCCTGGCGTGCCCGGGCCGGCGCCTCGACCCGGAGGGACCATGGACCTCAAGACACCGCTGCGAACGGTGCTGGCCAACAAGCCGAGCGCCGCCACACACACGGTTTCGCCCGCCATGACGGTGGCCGCCGCCGTGGACCTGCTCACCGCCAACCAGGTCGGCTCGGTGCTGGTGATGGACGGGCCGAGCCTGGTGGGGATCTTCACCGAGCGCGACGTGCTGCGCCGGGTGGTGGGCGGGCGCAAGGACCCTGAGAAGACCAGGGTGGCCGACGTCATGACCCGCGAGCTGGCGGTGATGAAGCCCGGGTCCACCGTCGAGGACGCCATGACGGTCATCGCCGAGAAGCGCATCCGCCACCTTCCGGTGGTGGAGGGGGGCAAGGTCCTCGGCGTCGTCTCCCAGGGCGACCTGAACCACTGGCTCATCCGCAACCGGGAGGTCGAGGTGACCCAGCTGGTGGAGTTCATCACCGGCAAGTACCCGGGCTGAGCGGCCGGGGCCCGTCGCACCCGGCGGGGTCCGGTCCACCCGCCGCGCGCCCGGGGCGCGCCGTGCGCCGCGCGGCGACCCGGTCCGCGGCCACGCCCATCCCGGCGTCACCCGAAGGCCGTCCGGTGGCGCGCGCGCCGTCCCGGCGATGGCCGTGCCGCCCGCGCCGGGGCCGCGCTGGCACCACTCTTGCGAGCGCCAGGCGGCGGACGCGCAGGAGGCTCGGCATGGGTCGGATCATCGCGGCGGTGTGGCTGCTGGCCCTCGCCCTGGGCGTGTCCGCCCTGACGCGCGGCCAGCCCGGGCTGAGGAGCGGGGACGTGGTGCTGCAGACCTCCCGCTCGGAGCAATCGAGCTTCATCCAGGAGGCCACCAGCAGCCCCTGGTCGCACGTGGGCCTGGTGGAGGTGACGGCGAACGGCCCGGTGGTGATCGAGGCGGTGGGGAAGGTCCGGGCGACGCCGTGGCGGGCCTGGCGGGCGCGGGGGGAGGGGGAGCGGGTGCTGGTGCTGCGGCCGCGCGCCCTGCCCCAGGAGGCGCTGGCGCACGTGGTGGCCGAGGCGCGGCGCGAGCTGGGGAAGCCCTACGACCCGCGCTTCGACTGGGGCGACGAGGCGCTCTACTGCTCGGAGCTGGTCCACAAGGCCTTCCTGCGCGGCGCCGGCGTGGCGCTGGGGGAGAAGGAGCGGCTGGCCGACCTCCTGGCGTCGAGCCCCCGGCGGGCGGCCCTGGAGAAGGCCGCTGCCTCCCGTTGGCGT
>DASRTO010000117.1:0-4933 GCA_035655915.1 Anaeromyxobacteraceae bacterium | reverse complement strand
GAAGGACTCGGTCTCGGCGGCGAGGCGGGCCATGGCCTCGGAGGCGCGCTGGTCGGAGGGGTCCTCCTGGAAGGCGCGGGCCCAGGCCAGGAAGGCCATCTCCTTCTGCCCCAGCCGCCGCTCGTGGATCTCGGCCAGCTCGGCGTGCATGGCCACCCGCTCGGCCCGGTCGGCCACCCGCGGCAGGAACAGGTCGGTGGCGCGGGCGTAGGCCCGCCAGTTGCCGGCCTGGGCGTGGATGGAGCGCAGCTTCTCGAAGGTGGTCTGGCTCTGCGGCTCCAGCTCCAGGGCCTTCTCCAGGGCCGCCGCCGCCGGCTCGGGGCGCTGGGCCTTCAGCCACAGGTCGGCCACCGCCTGCCAGGCGGCCACCGCCTCGCCGGTCCGGCCCTCGGCGCCCAGGAGCCCGGCCCGGGCCTCGGCGGCGCGGATGCCCTCGGCCACCGCGCCGGCGGCCTCGAAGACCCGCCCGATGCGCTCAAGGTCGGCGACGGCGTGCGCTTCCAGATCGAGGGCGCGCTTGGCTTGCTCCACCGCCTCCTGCTTCTGCCCGGCGTCGAGCAGCACCTGCGCCAGGTCGAGGCGCACCCGCTTCACGCCGGCGGCGTCCTCCTGGAGCGGGATGAGCCGCCGGTAGACGCCGGCCAGGCTCTCCCGGTCGCCCTGGGAGGCGTAGATGTCCCGGAGGGCCTCAAGGGCGCGGCGGTTGCGCGGGTCCGAGTCCAGCACCGCCTTGAAGGAGGCGATGGCCTGGGTGGCGTTGCCGAGCTTGGTGCCGAGCAGCCAGCCCAGCTTGTCGTTGAGCCGCGCCACCTCGCGGCGGTCGGCCGACACCTGGACGCGGGCCCGGATGACCTCGGCCAGCTCCGGCCAGCGCTCCAGCCCCTCCAGCAGGCTCTCCAGCGCCGCCAGGGCCGGCTCGTGGCGCGGCTTGCCCTGCAGCACCTCGCGCCACAGCTCCGCCGCCTCGGCCTGGCGCGACAGCGTTGCCGCCACCTGGGCCAGCTTGGGGAGGATGCGCTCCCGCGCCGGTGCGTCGGCGTGGCGCCGCTGCGCCTGCAGGTTCCGGTAGAGGTCCTCGGTCCGACCCGAGGCCTCGTAGAGCCGCTCCAGGGCCCTGAGCGCCGGCAGGTGCTTGCCGTCGGCGGCGGCAATGGCCTCGTAGGCGGCCACCGCCCGGTCCGGCGCGTTGAGCCGCTCCTCGCAGAGCTGCCCCAGTCGGAACAGGAGCGCCAGGCGCTCCTCGGGGCGGGTCTCGCGCCCGGCCTGCGCCGAGAGCACCTCGGCCAGATCGCTCCAGCGCT
The DNA here is from genome assembly GCA_035655915.1 of Anaeromyxobacteraceae bacterium. GTDB lineage: Bacteria > Myxococcota > Myxococcia > Myxococcales > Anaeromyxobacteraceae > DASTPH01. The sequence continues at coordinate 3,632 of DASRTO010000117.1, read as the reverse complement.
CCAGCTTGCGGTAGACGCGGTCCAGGGCCGGCAGGGCCTCCCCGGCCGCGGCCGGGTCGAGCTTGCGGGCCAGCTCGTAGCGGCCCGCGGCCCGGGCCGGATCGGAGAGCTTCTCCTCCTCCAGCTCTCCCAGGCGCAGCGCCACCGCCGCCCCGTTCTGACCCAGCCGCGGCAGCTGCTCGTCGTAGAGCGCCGCCAGCTCCTCGTGGGCCTCGGTGGCCTCTGCCAGCCGCTCCAGGGCGGCGCGGACGCCGGGGTCGGCCGGGTCTTCGCGGAAGGCGCGGCACAGCGCCAGGAAGGCCATCTCCGGGTTCGAGAGCCGCCGCTCGCGCACCTCGGCCAGCTTCTCGAAGAGGGCCTTGCGCTCCAGCGGGTCGGGCCGCTCGGCGGCCCGCACCTCCATCACCGCGGCATACTTCTGCCACGCGGCGCCGGCCTCGTAGGCCCGCTCCAGCGCGGCGGCGGCGCGGGCGTTGCCCGGGTCGCGCTGCAGCAGGGCCTCCAGGCGGCCGATGGCCTCGGGGTGGTCGGGCTGCCCCCCCAGGATGTCCTCGTAGAGGGCCACCGCCCCCTCGCGGTCGAGGAGCCGGGTCTCCTTGAGCTCGGCCAGGCGGAAGCGGAAGGCGGCCGCCCCGCCGCGGTCGCCGGCGGCGTCGGCGGCGGTGGCCTCGCGGGCCAGCACGTCGGAGAGCTCCACCCACTTCTCGTTGCGCACGCAGAGCCGGTCGAGGCGCGAGAGGGCCTCGCGGTCCTTGCCGTCCAGCTCCAGCAGGCGCCGCAGGGTGGACATGGCCCCGGACGCGTCCTTGAGCCGCTCCTCCTGCACCTGGGCCAGGTCGCGCAGGAGCGCCACCCGGCCGGCCGGCTCCTCCTCCATGCCCAGTCGCCGCCGCAGCACCTGCGCCAGGAGGTCGCCGGCGTTCTGGGCCCGGTAGATCTCGGTGAGCCCCTCCAGCCCCTCGGGGTCGTCCGGCACCAGGTCCAGCACCTTCTGCCACTCCTCGGCGGCCGCGCCCGGGTCGCCCCCGGGCCGCAGGTGCTGCCGCGCCAGGCGGCGGCGGTACTCGGCTCGCACCGCCGCCTCGCCGGGGCGGTCGGCGCACTCGGACAGCAGCGCGGCGTACTCGTCGGGGAGCCCCGCCGCGGCCGCCAGCCGCTCCGCCAGGTCCAGGGACTCCATCGAGCCCGGCTCCTCGCGCACGGCGCGGCAGGAGGTGAGGAAGGCCATCTCGGCGTTCCGGAGCGGGCCCTGGTACACCGCGGCCACCCGCCGCAGCAGGGCGGCCCGGGAGGGCGCGTCGGGCTGGGTGGCGGCGCGCGCCTCCAGCGCCTCCACCAGCTTCTGGTGCTCGCCCTCCTTCTGGTAGATGGGCTCGAGCAGGGCCGCCGAGCGGGCCGCCGCCGGGCCGGTGGCCCGGGCCAGCTCCTCAAGCGCCCCCAGCGCCCCGGGGTGGCGCGGCACCGCCTGGAGCACCGCCTGGTACGCCGAGAGGGCGCCCTCCAGGTCGCCCAGCCGCTGCTGCCGGATCCGCCCCAGCCGGAAGCGCAGCTCGGCCGCCTCCAGCGCGAAGTCGGGGCGCCGCTCGGCGATGGCCACCTCCCGCTCCATCACCGCCACCAGCTCGTCCCATCGCTCGGCGGCGCCGAGCAGTCGGCCGAGCAGCCGGAGGGCGTTGGGGTCCTCCGGGTCCACGGCCAGGATCTGACGGTAGGCTTCCATGGCGCCGTCCCTGTCTGACAGGTGATCTTCCATGATGGTGGCCACCTCGAACAACAGGTCCTTCCGCTGTGTAGGGTCTTGCACCACCTCGGCGTGGCGCCGGTGCACCTCCGCCAGCTCGCGGAAGGCGTTCTGCCGCCGGTAGAGCCGGGCCAGGGCCCCGAAGATCTCGGCGCTGGGGGCCTCCCGGGCCGCCTCCTCCAACCGGCGCAGCGCCCGCTCCGGGTCCTGCAGCCGCCCGGCGTAGAGCACGCCCAGCCGGCGGCGCAGCGCCACCCCCAGGGGCCCGGGCACGCCCTGCTCCAGCGCGTCCTCCAGGGCCGCCGCCAGGTCCTCGAAGGAGCCGGTCTCGGCCGCCAGCCGCTCCAGCTCCGCCCGCACCGACGGGTCGTCGCCGCCCGCCGCCAGCCCCTCGCGGTACTGGCGCAGCTTGGCCAGGAAGGCCTGCGGCTTCTGACCCAGCCGGCCGTGCAGCGCCGCCACCTCGGCCAGGAGCGGCCCGCGCTCGGCGGCGTCGGCCTGGTCGAGCCGCTGCTCCAGCACCGCCACCAGGCGCCGGGCGTCGCCCGAGGCGCGGTACACGTCCTCCAGCACTCGCGCCGCCGCCTGCCCCGCCGCCGGTGTCGCCAGGAGGTGCTCCAGCCCGGCCACCGCCGCCGGCTCCAGCGGCGACTCCGCCAGGATCTCGGCCCAGGCCGCCGCCGCCTGCCCCGGGTCCGGCCCGCGCTCCAGGGCCGTCGCCCGCCGCGAGAGCAGCTCCAGGCGGCGCCCCGGCTCGAGCCGGCCCGACTCGGCCAGGGCCAGCAGCACCGGCGCCAGCTCGGCGTCGCGCTCCTCGCGGGAGAGGATGCGCTCCAGGGCCTGCAGCGCCGGCAGGCAATGCCGGTCCAGCTCCAGCGCCGCCCGGCAGGAGGCCACTGCCTCCTCGGTCTCCCCCAGCGAGGCCTCCAGCTCCGCCTGGGCGAGGAGGTGGCGCACCTTCTCCTCCCCCGAGGCCAGCCGGGCCCGCCGGCGGGTCAGCTCCAGGCGCTCGCGGGCCGAGGCGTCGCCGGAGAGCAGCCGGTCGAGCGCCTCCAGGGCCTCGGCGTCCTCGGGGGCCGCCTCGAGCAACGCCCGCCAGGCCGCCGCGGCCCCGGCCCGGTCGGGGAGCGAGCGCTCGCGCAGGCGCGCCGCCCGGCGCCGGAGCTCGAGCGACTGGGGGCCGGCGGCGTTCCCGGCCGCCGCCTCCCAGGCCTCGGCCAGCTCGGCCATCCGCCCCGCCCGCTCCGCCAGCCGGGGCAGGTCGAGGAGCGCCTCCTCGCGGGCGCGCCCGCCCTCGGCCACCGCCCGCCGGGCGGCGGCGAAGGAACGGGCCGGATCGGCCAGCTCCGCCTCCAGGATGGAGCGGATCTCGGCGTGCAGCCGGGCGCGCTCCGCGGGCTCGTCGATGTTGGCGAGCCGCGCCTCGCGGGCCTCCACCCGCCGGGCGTGCCCTCCGGCCTGGCGCAGCGCCGCGTCGGCCAGGGCCAGCGCCTCCCGGCCGATGGGGCCGGGCGTCGAGGAGAGGGCGGTGAGCGACTGCAGCGCCCCGGCGTGGGAGGGGTTGGCCCGGACCACCTCGGAGAGCAGCGAGAGGGCGCCGGCCGGGTCGTCGAGCCGCGCCCGCCGGAGCTCGGCCAAGCGGAAGGTGCTCTCCAGATCCCGCTCGCCCCCCGAGGCCCGGCGGCGTTCCAGGGCCCAGGCCAGGTCCTCGGGCCGGTCCAGCTGGAGGTAGAGCCGCTCCAGGGCGGCGGCGGCCTCCGCGTCGGCGGGATCGGCCTCCACCGCCTGGCGCCAGGCCTCGGCGGCGCGGGCCGGATCGGAGAGGCGCCCCTCGGCCACCGCGGCCGCCTCCCGCCAGGCCTCGGCCCGATCGGCGGCGGCGCCGGCGCGG
>DASRTO010000116.1:0-3370 GCA_035655915.1 Anaeromyxobacteraceae bacterium | reverse complement strand
CCCGCAGCCTGGCGTGGATCTCGCCCACCCGGCGCGCCGGCCGGAGCGGGCGCCTGAGGTCGACCGCCTGCGCCGCCACCAGCAGCTCCACCGCCAGGCAGGTGCGTACGTTCTCCAGCACCTGCCGCGCCTTCAGGGCGGCGGTCATCCCCATGGAGACGTGGTCCTCGCGCCCCGCCGAGCTGGGGATGGAGTCGGCGCTGGCGGGGTGGCACAGCACCTTGTTCTCCGACACCAGAGCGGCGCTGGTGACCTGGGCGATCATGTAGCCCGAGTCCAGGCCGGGGTGGCGTGCCAGGAAGGGGGGCAGGCCCGACAGCGACGGGTTCACCAGCTGCTCCACCCGCCGCTCGGAGATGGTGGCGAGGTGCGAGGCGGAAAGGGCCAGCACGTCCAGCGCCAGCGACACCGGCTGGCCGTGGAAGTTGCCTCCCGAGATGATCTCCCCCAGCTCCGCGAACACCAGCGGGTTGTCGGTGGCGGCGTTGACCTCGCGCTCCAGCACGCCGCGGGCGAAGGCGATGCCGTCGCGGGCCGCGCCGTGCACCTGCGGCATGCAGCGCAGCGAGTAGGGGTCCTGCACCTTGTGGCACCCCGGCCCCTGGTGCGAGGCGTTGATCTCGGAGTCGGCCAGGAGCTCCCGCAGGTGGGCCGCCGCCGCCGTCTGCCCCGGCTGGCCGCGGGCCCGGTGCACCTCGGCCAGGAAGGGGCGGTGCGAGCCGAGCAGCCCCTCCAGCGTCATGGCCCCGGCCAGGTCGGCGAGCCGCGCCAGCCGCTCGGCGCGCAGCACCGCCAGCGCCCCCACCGCCGCCATGGCCTGGGTCCCGTTGACGAGCGCCAGCCCCTCCTTGGCCCGCAGCGCCACCGGCCGGAGCCCGGCCCGCTCCAGCGCCCGCCCACCCGGGAGGCGCTCCGGCGCCCCTGCCGCGGCGGGCACCCAGGCCTCGCCTTCGCCGATGACCACCAGGGCCAGGTGGGCCAGCGGGGCCAGGTCGCCCGAGGCCCCCACCGAGCCTCGCTCGGGAACCACCGGCGTCACCCCCCGCGCCAGCATCTCCACCAGCAGGTCGAGGGTCTCCTCCCGGACACCGGAGTGGCCCTTGGCGAGCACGTTGGCCCGCAGCAGCACCAGGGCCCGGGCCTCCTCGGGCGGGAGCGGCGTTCCCACCCCGGCGGCGTGGGACAGCACCAGGTTTCGCTGCAGCCGTCCCAGGTCGGCGGCCGGGACGGCCACCTCGGCCAGGGTGCCGAATCCGGTGTTGATGCCGTAATGGGGCTCCGGCTCGGCGGCCCGGGCCTCCACCAACTCTCGCGCCGCCCGCACCCGGGCCCGGGCCTCTGGCGCCAGCTCGGCGCGGGCCTCGCCGCGGGCCACGGCGCGGATCTCCTCCAGCTTGAGCGTGTCGCCGTCGATGAGGACGTGCTGCATGCGTCACCTCCGCGCCGGGGCCGCTGGCGGGCCTCCATACTACTCCCGGGCGCCGCCGCGTCCCGGTCCGGCGGGGCCCGTCACCGGAGCAGGTCGGGAGCGATCAGGAAGAGGATCCCGAAGCCGAGGAGCAGCGCTCCGCTCACGCCTTTCAGGATCCGCGCCGCGCGCGGCCTGACCACGAGGCGCCGCGCCGTGAGCGCCCAGGCCGCCACCACCGCCGCCAGCGGGACCACGTAGGCGAGGTTGTACAGGGCCAGCCAGGCGTGGCGCGCCAGCGGCCCCAGCTCCGGCCGGAGCGAGAGGATCCGGGTGTACACCGCGGGCAGCCCCAGGGTGCAGCCGAGCTCGACCAGGTTCACCAGGAGCGCCAGGGCGGCGATGCCGGCCAGCGCGGCCGGAAGGCTGGCCGCGGCGGCGACCGCGCGCATGCGGCGGAAGAGCCCGGGCTTGGCGGCCTCGGGCACCGCCAGCCGCGGCCCGCGGCCGAGCCAGACGGCGTCCTTCAGGTTCAGGAGCCCCATGCCCACCAGCAGCGCGCCGAGCGCCATGGTCACCGCGCGCGAGAGCCCGGCGGCTGCGAAGAGCCCCAGCCAGGCGGCCATGAAGGCGAAGTAGAGGAGGCCCGAGGCGGCCACGAAGACGGCGCCGAAGAGGATCATCCGGCTGCGGGAGCCCGTGTGCGAGAGGATCCCGAGCAGGACCAGCAGCACGTAGAGGGCGCAGGGGTTGAACCCGTCGGCGAGCCCCACCAGCACCGTGAACAGGGCGAAGGGAACCCGCGCCGGATCGACGGCGCCCGCCAGCGGCAGCACCACCGCCGGCGATGCCTCCGTCCCGCGGATCGCCGCGCGCAGCGGCTCCTCGCTCGCGCCCGGTCTGAAGCCGACGACGGCCCGGTCGCCGGCCACGAACAGGGGGATGCCGGGCGCCTTCAGGCCGAGACGGCGCGCCTCGGCCTGGAAGCGGGCCAACCCCTCTGGGTCGCGGCGCACCTCGATCCACTCGACCTCCAGCCGCGGGTCCTCGGCGATGAGCGCGGCCACGAACGGGCGGGCCTCCTCGCAGTGCGGGCATCCCACTCCCCAGAAGACGACCAGGCGCCTCGCGGGCGCGGCGGCCGCGACCGGCGGGGCCGGAGCCATTTCCGGTGGCAGGGCCTGCCCCGCGCCGGGCGGCGGTGCGCGGGTGGCCGTGGCCTGGTCACACCCCGTGCCCCCGTTCGGGGCGCCGGGCTCGGCGGCGGCGGCAGCCGAGATCACCAGGGCCGCGGCCAGGAGCGCGATTCGGGAAGGCCGTGGTCGGTGCGCCGCCACCAGTTTTCCACCCGGGACCCGAACCGCCAACGTCAAGGCCCCGCCGAGGCCACTCTAGACCGATCCGAGAGCCGGTCCAGCAGGAGCGAGCGGCGAGCGGGGCGGCGGCACGTGCGGGCCGGCGTCCCGGCCGCACGGTGTCAGGGAAGCCGGTGTCGCACGCTCGCTCGACAGACGGCGCGGCGCCGCTTCGTTACCCTGACCAGGTTCGTTCGTCCGGGGGACAGACCGTGCGCGCATCCGAGATCCAGGGAGACGCCGTCGAAGCCCGCTGCCGCCAGGGGCTGGCCCACGCCGCGGCCGGGCGCCACGCCGAGGCGGTCGCCAGCTACCTCGCGGCCTGGGCCCTGCTGCCCGAGCCCAGGGAGGAGCGCTCCGAGGCGAGGTGGATCCTGAGCGCCATCGTCGGAGCCACCATGGCCTCCGGGTGCTCCGAGCCGGCGCTGGCGCTGCACCGCGCCACCAGGGAGTCCCGGGGCGAGGCGAGCCCCCGCCTCCGCCTGGCGCTCGCCGAGGTCTGCCTGGAGGTGGGGCAGCCGGCGCGAGCCCGGGAGGAGGTCGGGGCGGCGTTGGCCCGCGGCGGCCCCGAGGTGCTGGGGCAGGGCGGCCCTCGCTGCCGCGCCCT
>DASRTO010000115.1:0-12763 GCA_035655915.1 Anaeromyxobacteraceae bacterium | reverse complement strand
CCACCATCACCGCAGGGTCGACGACGACGCCGTTGCCGATGACGCAGGTCTTCCCGGGGTGGAGGATGCCGGCGGGGATGAGGTGCAGGACGGTCTTCTCCCCTCCCACCACCAGCGTGTGGCCGGCGTTGTTGCCGCCCTGGAAGCGCACCACCACGTCGGCGAACTGGGTGAGCAGGTCGACGACCTTGCCCTTCCCCTCGTCGCCCCACTGGGCTCCGATGACCACCACGTTCGGCATGACTGCCTCCTCCGACCCCGCCCAGCGGGGCGGCGAAACGCCGGCACACTAGCAGGGGCCCGCCGGCCGCGCTACCGCGGACGCCGGGGCGGGGCCAGGCTCCAGCCGCCGCGGCGCCCGCCGCCCTTCCGCTCCAGGGCCTGGGTGGCGAACTCCAGGTCCACCGCGAAGCCGATGGCTGGATCGGGCCGCCCGAAGCGGGCCAGCAGCCCGTCGTAGCGCCCCCCGGCGGCCACCGCGCTCCCCGCCCCTGGCGCGTAGCCGGCGAAGGTGAGCCCGGTGTAGTAGCCGAGCCCGCGCACCTCGCCCAGGTCCACCGCCACCCGCGACACCCCGCGCCGCCGCGCCAGCCGTAGCGCCCCTTCCACCTCGGCCAGGGCCGCCGCCGCGCGCGGGGCGGCCCGGCCCAGCACGCGGGCCCGACCCAGGGCCCGGTCGCCGTACAGCGTGGCCAACAGCGGCAGGGCCCCGCGGGCCTCGGCCCGGCCCCGGCCCCGCCGCGCCAGCGCCGCCAGCGCCGCCTCGTCCTTGCGCGCCAGGGCCTCGGCCGCCTCGGCCCGGGCTCCCGGGGCCAGGCCGGCCGCTGCCACCACCTCGTGGGCGAAGCGGGCGTGCCCGACCTCCAGGGTGGCGTCGCCGAGCCCCACCCGCGTCAGGGCCCGCCACAGCACCGCCAGCGCCTCGGCGTCGGCGGCCACGCCGCCGGCGCCGAGCAGCTCCACGCCCGCCTGGTGGACCTCGCGCGGGCGCCCCGCCCGCGCCTCGCGGGTCCGGAGCACCGGCCCGTCGTAGCACAGGCGCGCCGGCGCCGGCAGGGCGTCCGGGCGGGAGGCGTAGAGCCGGGCGATCTGCGGCGTGATGTCCGGCCGGATGGCCACCACCTCGCCCGAGCCCGGCTCGACGAACTTGAGGATCCCCTGGAGCGCCGCCGGCGAGAGCCCCCGCTCCACCACCTCCAACCGCTCCAGCGTGGGGAGGAGCACCCGGCGGTAGCCGAACGAGGAGAACACCTGGTGCAGCCGGCTCGAGAGCTCGGCCAGGTGCGCGGAGTGATCGGGCAGGAGGTCGCGCAGGCCGCGCGGCAACGAGAGGTCGAGAGACACCGGACTCAGAGCCTGATGGTCCGCACCGAGCGGACGTGCGGGATCTCCCGCAGCCGCTCCATGGCCTCGGGAGAGGGCGGCGAGTCCACGTTGATGAGCGAGAAAGCGGCGCTGCGGTCGGGGCGGCGCCCCAGCGAGATGCGGGCGATGTTCACCCCCGCCTGGCCCAGGGCGGTGCCGATGTTCCCCACCACCCCGGGGGCGTCATCGTTCTCGCACAGGATGATCTCCCCCTCCGGGACCGCCTCCAGGTGGATCTGGTTCACCTGCACGATGCGGGGATCCTGCTTGCCGAAGACCGTGCCGGCCGCCACCGCCTCGCCGCCCTCGCCTCGCACCGTCACCGTGATGAGGCTGGCGTAGTCCTGGCTGGTGGCGGTGCGCAGCTCCCGCACGGCGATGCCGCGCTCCTTGGCCATGGCCGCGGCGTTCACCTCGTTGACCGGCACGTCGGAGAGGTGCTGCAGGAACCCCTTCAGCGCCAGCGCCGTGAGCGGCGCCTGGGGCGCCTCGGCGATCTCCCCGTCGCACTCCACCCGGACCTCCTGGACGCCGCGGGGAGAGAGCTGGCCCGCCAGCGAGCCCAGCTTCTCGGCCAGGGCCAGGTAGGGGCCGAGGCGCTGCAGCGCCTCGCGCGGCAGCGAGGGAACGTTGACGGCGTTCTGGACCACCCCCTGGGTGAGGTAGGCGGCCATCTGCTCGGCGATGGCCACCGCCACCGCCGCCTGGGCCTCCTTGGTGGAGGCGCCCAGGTGAGGCGTGCAGATGAAGTTGTCGAGCTTGAGGAGCGGGCTGTCGGCCGGCACCGGCTCCTTCTCGAACACGTCCAGGGCCGCGCCGCCGAGGTGGCCCGAGGCCAGCGACTCGGCCAGCGCCTTCTCGTCCACCAGCCCGCCCCGGGCGCAGTTCACCAGGAAGGCCCCCTTCTTCATGGCCTGGAGCGTCCGGGCGCTGATCAGATTCCGCGTCTGGTCGGTGAGCGGCACGTGCAGCGAGACCACGTCCGACTGGCGCCAGATCTCCGGGAGCGGCACCAGCTCCACCCCCAGCCGCCCCGCGGCCTCGGCGGAGATGAAGGGGTCGTAGGCCACCACCCGCATCTTCAGGCCGCGGCAGCGCTCCACCACCACCGAGCCGATGTTGCCGATGCCCACCACCCCCAGCGTCTTGCCGGCCAGCTCATGCCCCTGGAACTTCTTCTTCTCCCACTTGCCGCCGCGGATGCTGGCGGTGGCCTGGGCGATGTGGCGCGACAGGGCCAGCATCATGGCAACCGTCAGCTCGGCCACCGTCACCGCCGAGCCGCCCGGGGTGTTCATCACCACCACCCCGCGGCGGGTGGCCGCCGGGAGGTCCACGTTGTCCACTCCCACCCCGGCGCGCCCCACCACCTTGAGGCGGGTCGCCTTCTCCAGCACCTTGGCGGTCACCTTGGTGGCGCTGCGCACCGCCAGGCCCTCGTATCGGCCGATCGCCGCCTCGAGCTCCTCCGGCTTGAGCCCGACCTTCACGTCCACCTCCAGCCCAGCGTCCCGCAGGATGCGGACGCCCTCGGCGGACAGGTCGTCGGCCACGAGAACTCGCGGTGCCATGGTGCCTCCTCGGGAAGCGGCGGAGCCGTCCTAGGTAGCAGGGGAACCCACACCCGTCAATCCGATGGGGTTCCGCGGAAGGGTCCCGCGGGCGCTTGATGGGCCTGCGCCACCGCTTCCGGCGGTGGGGCCCCAGGCCTGGCTGCCGGAGGCCATCGCCAGGGCCGAGTCGCGCCCGCGCCGGGTCGCCATCGACGCCGGGATCTACGAGGACCGGCTGCTCCCGGGCGCGCGAGCCCTTCGCGACGCCTACGCGTCGAGGGGCGTCGCGGCGCCCCTACCGGGGGGGCGGCCCGCAGCACCTGGGGCGCTACCATATCCATATGGTGAACGCCCTCCCAACGGTAGACGCCCTCCCCGCCGACGGGCCGGGAGCCTGATGCCGGCCGCGCCCTTCTGGGCCGCGCCCCCCGCGGAGGTGCTCGACCGGCTGGGGACCGGACCCGGAGGGCTCGGGGCCGAGGAGGCCCGGCTCCGCCTCGAGCGCGCTCTTCCGCGGCGCCTGCGGCCGGCCCGGCTCTCGGCGTGGCCCGGCCTGCTGGTGCGGCAGTTCCTGAACCCCATGGCGCTGCTCCTCTCCGCCGCGGCGACGCTGGCGCTCTTCCTGGGCGACCGGCCCGACGCCGCGGTGATCCTCTCCATCGTGGCGGTGAGCGGCGCGCTGGGGTTCTGGCAGGAACGGCGCGCCACCCGGGCCGTGGAGGACCTGCTGGCGCTGGTGCGGACCACGGCGCGGGTGCGCCGCGACGGGGTGGACCGGGACGTGCCGGCGGACGAGGTGGTCCCCGGCGACGTGGTGCTGCTCTCGGCCGGCGACACCGTGCCGGCCGACGGGCGCCTGCTCTCCTCGAACGGCCTCTTCGTCGACGAGGCGGCCCTCACCGGCGAGAGCTTCCCGGCGGCCAAGGCGGAGGATGCGGTGACGCCCGAGGCGCCCCTGGCGCGGCGGACCAGCGCCGTCTTCCTGGGCACCCACGTGGTGAGCGGCAGCGCGGTGGCGGTGGCGGTGGTCACCGGCCGCGACACCACCTTCGGCGGCATCTCCGACCGCCTGCGGGTCCGCCCGCCGGAGACCGAGTTCGAGAGGGGGCTGCGCCGCTTCGGGAACCTCCTGCTGGAGGTCACCCTGCTGCTGGTGCTGGGGATCTTCGCCTTCAACGTCGCCCTGCGCCGGCCGGTGCTCGACTCGCTGCTCTTCGCGCTGGCGCTGGCGGTCGGGCTCACGCCGCAGCTGCTTCCCGCCATCGTCAGCGTGAACCTCTCCCACGGCGCCCGCCGCATGGCCCGGAGCCGGGTCATCGTGAAGCGGCTGGCCTCCATCGAGAACTTCGGCAGCATGGGGGTCCTCTGCTGCGACAAGACCGGAACGCTCACCGAGGGCGTGGCGAGGGTGCACTCCACCCTCTCCCCCGACGGAGCGCCGTCGCCGCGAGTGCTGTCCCTGGCCGGCCTCAACTCGGCCTTCGAGCAGGGCTACCAGAACCCCATCGACCGGGCCATCCGCGAGGCGGCGCGGCCGGATCTCTCCGGATGGCGCAAGCTCGGCGAGATCCCCTACGACTTCTCCCGCAGGCGCCTGAGCGTCCTGGTGGCCAGCCGGGGCGAGACCTTGCTCCTCACCAAGGGGGCGGTGCCCGACGTCCTGGCTGCGTGCTCCGCCGCCGAGACCCCGGGCGGCCCCGTCTCCCTGGCGGCGGCCCGGCCCGGGATCCAGGCGCGCTTCGAGGCGCTCAGCGCGGAGGGGCTGCGGATCCTGGGGATGGCCTGGCGCGCCCTCCCGCCGGGCGAGCCGGCCGGCCCCCTGGAGGAGCGGGACATGACCTTCGCCGGGTTCGTGGTGCTCCACGACCCCCTCAAGGCGAGCGTCCCGGAGGCAGTGCGGGAGCTGCGCCGCCTCGGCGTCTCCCTCAAGGTGATCACCGGCGACAACCGCTGGATCGCCGCCGCCCTGGGGCGCCAGGTCGGCCTGCGGGCGGAGCGGATCCTCACCGGATCGGACCTCCGCCGCATGCACGAGCCGGCGCTGGTGCGGCGGGTGGCCGAGGTGGACCTGTTCGCCGAGATCGAGCCGCACCAGAAGGAGCGGCTCATCCTGGCGCTCCGCAGGTCCGGCCAGGTGGTGGGCTTCGCGGGCGACGGGATCAACGACGCCACCGCGCTCCACGCCGCCGACGTGGGCATCTCGGTGGACCAGGCGGCGGACGTGGCCAAGGAGGCGGCCGACATCGTCCTCCTCGAGAAGGACCTGGGCGTCCTGGCGGCCGGCGTGCGCGAGGGGCGGGCCACCTTCGCCAACACCATGAAGTACGTGCTCATGGCCACCAGCGCCAACTTCGGGAACATGTTCAGCATGGCCGGCGCCTCCCTGCTGCTCCCCTTCCTGCCGCTCCTGCCGTCGCAGATCCTGCTCATGAACCTGCTCACCGATCTCCCCGAGATGACCATCGCCAGCGACCGCGTCGACGAGGAGGTGGCGGCGCGCCCCCAGCGCTGGGAGGTGGGCTTCATCCGGCGCTTCATGGTGACCTTCGGGCTGGTGAGCTCGGTCTTCGACTACCTCACCTTCGGGGTGCTGCTCCGGGTGCTCCGGGCCAGCGAGCCGCTCTTCCGGACCGGCTGGTTCGTGGAGTCGGTGGTCTCGGCGACGCTCATCGTGCTGGTGGTGCGCACCCGCCACTCCCTGCTGCGGAGCCGACCGGGCGGGCTCCTGGCCTGGACCTCCCTGGCCGTGGTGGCCCTGGCGCTGGCCTCGCCCTGGCTGCCCGGGGCGGAGCGGCTCGGATTCCAGCCCCTGCCGGCCACGTTCTACGGGGCGCTGGGCGCCATCGTGGCCGCCTACGTGCTGGCCGCCGAGGCGGCCAAGCGCTGGTTCTACCGCCACCACCTCGAGTCCGGCCGGCCCCGGAGGCGATGAGGCCGAGGTGGCCTCGGCCCCGGCGAGGCGGGGCGGGCCCTGGTGCCGGCGGCGGCGCGACCGGAGCGATCGTGGACGGACCTCCGGCCTCGAGCCCGCTACCCCCGCGGCAGGAGCCCGCCCAGGGCGGCCTCGACCACCTGCTGCTTCAGCCGCTCCATCTCCTCCTCGGAGGCCTCGGGGTGCCCCAGGGCGCCCGAGACCAGGGCGGTGAGGCACATCTCCAGCGACCCGAGCAGGGTGGCGGCCGCCACGGCCGGGTCCAGGTCCCGGCGCAGGTCCCCGGCCTCCTGGCCGCGCCGGACCTGCTCGGCCAGCAGCTTCAGGGCGGCCTCGAACATGCGCCGGGTGCTGCCCGCCCGGAGCGAATGGGGCGAGCGCCCCACCTCCAGGATCAGCACCTTCACCGCCGCCGGGGCGGTGCGGTAGACGTCCAGCGCGAAGCGGAGGACGCCTGCCAGGTGATCGGCGGCGGTCCCCGGGCCGGAGGAGATGGCGCGGATGGCCTGGACGAAGATGGTCCACTGCTCGTCGAAGACGCTCTCCAGCAGCTCGTCCTTGTCGCGGAAGTAGTGGTAGACGAGGCCGTAGGCCACCCCCGCCTCGCGGGCCACGTCGGCGATGCGGCAGCCCTGGTAGCCCTTCTCGGCGAAGGCCCGAACCGCGGCGTGCAGGATGGCGCGGCGCTTCTCCGGCTCGGACTCGAGGCTCTGGGCGCGATGGCGCGCGGCGGCGGCGCGGCGGCGGGGCACGTCGATTCCGGAGTCGGTGGCCGGGACGCTACCCTCGCCGTTGCCGCCGAGTCAACCGCCGCGTCCGGCGTGGCCGGCCGGCCCGCCAGCGCGGCGCCCGCCTGTCCTCGCGGGGATCGCCCGGGCCCCGCCCGCCGGCTCCCCGCCGCCTCCTCAGGGCGTGAAGCGCAGGCCGGCCAGCTCGCCGAGGTCGAGGGTGGCGCCCACGCCGAAGTCGCCGCACTCGGAGACCCGCACTTTCAGCGCGGCCCGCCAGCACTTGCAGGGCGAATCCCAGCCCAGGGCCGCCACGTGCTGCTGGACGTGGGGGCTCCACTCCACCGGGGTGCGGCCCGCGTTGCAGCCCGGCGCCGTCACCGTGCGCACGTTGAAGAGCGCGTCGTAGGAGACGTCCAGCCCCCCCACCACGCGCAGGCGCGCGCCGGCAGAGCCCTGCCCCTGGGCGGCGAAGGCGATGGCCCGGTCGTCGAAGATGGGGTCGCCGCCGGCCCGCAGCCGCCCCGAGGCCCCCTCCCCCAGCGCCAGCAGGCTGGCGTGGACCCGGTCGCCGCGCTTCCACTGGAGCGCCAGGTCGGCGCGCAGCTCGCTGAAGGCGTCGAGCCACGACCTCTTCACCGGGGTCCAGGTCCCCGGGGGCGGCTTCGCCCCGAAGGCCAGGAAGCGGGCGGTGAGCCCGAAGGCCAGCGGGTCGGCCAGCACCTCCGCCTGGCCCCAGGTCTCGCCGAGCGTGCCCCGACCCAGGTCGAGGTCCTGGCCCAGGTCCAGGTCGAGCGCGGCCCGAGACAGCGGCCCGGCCGGCAAGGTGAGGCGGTTGCGCAGGGCGAGCCGCACCTGGCTCCAGGCTCCCGGCGGGGCGGCGGAGAGGCTGCGCATGGGCAGGCAGGGGCCGGTGGCCAGCCCCGCGGGCGGCGGGAGGCAGGGCGTGGACGGCGCCTCCGCCCGGTCCAGCTCGTCGTAGGTCCACGCCGGTAGGGCCGGGCCCCAGAGCCCGCTGCCGCCGCGCCATTCCACCCTCGGCACGATGTCGTGCCGGAGGCGATCGGCTCCCTCGCCGAAGACGCGGCTCAGGCGCGTCGAGACGGTGAGGCCCCCGGTGGCCCAGGCATCGAGCGCGGCCGGGGCCGCCCCGTCGCCGAAGGCGTAGCCGGCGGCGCGGCCGCGCACCCACGGCTCCAGCGCCAGGGCCCGTCCCAGCGAGAAGGGTGCGCGCAGCTCGGCCTCGGCGGCGAGGCGGCTGGCGGAGAGGCGCTGCCCCGGCGTCCAGGCGTCGGCGGGCGGTAGGGGTAGCGTCCCAGCCCACAAGAGGTCGCCCGGCGCCAGGCCGCTCGAGTCGGCGCGGTTGCTGATGCCGTGCACGGGCGCGAAGCGGGCCGCAGACAGCGCGCCCGAGAGGCGAATGGGGCCGCCGACTGCCACGGGCAGCAGCGTCGCCGACGCGGCCGGCAGGCGGTGGAAGGCGGGCACCTGGGACCCGAAGAGGCCGAAGGGGACCTGGGTGGTGGCGGGCTCCTTGAGCGAGCCGATGGAGAGGTGGTAGCCGGCCTCCGCGGCCAGGATCAGGTCCGTCCACCGGTAGGAGAAGGCCGCCGCCGATCGGACGTAGGGCGCCGACTTGAGGAGCACGTCCCCGGCGAAGTCGTCGAGCCAGGCCACGTCGCTCACCAGGCGGGCGGCGACGCCCAGGGCCGCCGCGTCGGAGAGCGGGCCGGCGTGGACGAGACGGAGCGCGTACCGGTCGCCGCCCGCCGGGTCGCCCGGATCGACGTGCCGGTCCTTGAGCCAGTCCACCTCGGCCAGGCCGGTCACGCCCTCGGCCGGCGCCCAGCGCAGCTCGGCCGTGGCGCCCGGCCCCTCCACCGCGCGCAGGCCCGGCTTGGGGCCGCCGGGCGGGCCGAAGGCGTAGTCCAGGGTCAGGGTGGCGTCGACGCTCCGGGAGACCACGAGGAAGAAGGGCTGCGACAGGGTCCAGCCGGTGCGCGCGCCGTAGCCGGCTCCCGGGAGGAGAAGGCCGGTGCGGCGCTCGGCCAGCGGCAGGTAGAGCCACGGCAGCGGCAGGACCGGGACCGGCTCGCTCACGAAGAGGAAGCGCGGGGTGATGCGCACCACCGGCCAGGACAGCACCGCCCGCTGGCCCGGCTCCACCTCGGCGCGGCTGGCGCCGACCTCCCACGACGGAGACCCCCCGTCGCAGTCGCACAGGGTGAGCTTCACCCCCTCGGCGACGAAGGACTCGTCCCCCTGGCTGGCCACCCGCTCGGCCCGCAGCGTGAGGCGATTGCGTCCGCGCCGGCAGGCGGCGTCGGCGTCCTCCGCGGCGCCGAGGTCGATCGGCCCCTCCTTGAGGTAGGCCGTCACCCGGCGCGCCTCCCAGGGGCCGTCGAGCACCAGGCGCGCCTGGTCGGCGGCCACCGCCCGCCCCGGACCGGTGATGAGGACCTCACCGCCGGCCTCGACCGTGCCGGTGGCCGGGTCGTAGGACGCGGCGCGGGCCCGCAGCACGGTGGCCCCGCGCCGGATCCGCACCCCGCCCTCCAGCCGGTAGTGCGCGGTGGCGGCCTCGAAGACCACCTGCGCCGCCTCCACCTCGACGCTGCCGCCGCCGGGGGCGGGGAGGCTGGAGGTGCGCGCCGCCGGAGCGGCCAGCCCGGCGGCCAGGAGCGCGACGATCCCGAGCACCCGCGCTATCTGCCGCCCGGAGGCGGCGGCTCGACGGGCGGTGGCTCGCCGGGGGCCGCCTCGGGCTCGGCGGGAGCAGGCTCCTCCGGAGCCGGCGCGCCTGGGGCGGCCTGGCCGGGCGGGCCGGCGAGGCCGGCCGGGCGCTGGAAGTCGATGGCCAGCATGTCGCCCTCGACCTTCTGCTGGTAGGGCACCCGCTCCTTGAGCTTGATCTCGACCACGTAGCTCGAGCCCTCCCGCTTCGGCGTCACCAGGGCCACCGCCGAGGGGAAGAAGGACGTGTCCATGAAGCGGGTGTCGTTGCGCCGCTTCACCCGGGTGTTGGCCAGCTCGACGCGGATCAGGTTCTCCCCGGCCTCCATGATGGTGAAGTGCGGCTCCTGGACGGTGCGGACGAAGACCCGGGACGCCTCGGGAAGCTGCTGGAAGCCCACTTCCCGAACCTGGTTCGGGACGCCACTGGGCGCGAGGGCCTCGGTCCGCGGCTCGGAGGGCGGCAGCGACGCCACCCTGAGCGCCTCGCGGCGAGCCCGGGCCTCCTCGGCCGCCTGCCGCTTCTCCTCCTCGGCGCGCGCCCTGGCCTCGGCCCTGGCCTGGGCTTCCGCCTCGCGGCGGGCCCGGGCCTCCTCGGCCTTCCGGCGCTCCTCCTCCTCGGCGACGGCCCTGGCCTGGGCCTGGGCCTCGGCCACCGCCGCGGCCTGCGCGGCGACGCGGGCCTTCTCCTGCGCCTCGGCCTCCGCCTTGGCCTTGGCCTCGAGCTCGGCCTGGGCGCGGAGCTCGGCCTCGGCCTTGGCCTGCGCCTCCTTCTCGGCGCGGGCCTTGGCATCCAGCTCGGCGGCGCTCGCGGCCGGTGCGGCAGCGGCCGCCCCGGCGGCGGCGGGCGCAGCGGCGGCCGCGGGGGCGGCGCTGGTCGCGGGGGCGGCGGCGGTCGCCGCCGGCGCGGGGCGCGGCTGCGCCGGGGCCCGCTGCGCCACGACCATCTCGGGCGGCTTGGCGATGCGCACCACCAGCTCCGAGCCGGCGGTCTGGACGTCGGGGGGATCGACCTCGCGGGTGAAGGCGATCATGACCCGGGCGATGGAGGTGGCCTCGCTGCCATAGGAGAGGTTCTTGATGACCTGGATGAGCGCGCCCCCGCCGGTCACGTCCTCGGGGACCTTCCGGAAGGTGCTCTCGGAGATGTCGATGACGAACCGCGGCGGGTCCATCATCGAGAAGGTGGTGAAGTTGGGAGGCTTCGACCCCTTGATGGAGACCAGCACCTCGTTGCCGGCGTCCTCGACCTGCACCCGGCTGATGACGTTCAGCTCCACCGTCTGGGCGCCGGCGGCACTCGCGGCGGCCACGGCAACGGCGGACAGGATGGTGCGCAGGCGCATCGAGCGGCTCCGTGGTGGGACCTCGAAAGGATAGCACGCTCGCCACTCGCTCCAAGAAAGCGGGCCCGGTGCGATATCGCACCTGGGCCGACGCTCTCCGCGAGCGTCCTACCCGCCCCCGAGCAGGCCCCGCGCCTCGCCGACGAGGTACAGCGAGCCCGCCACCGCCGCCAGGCCCCCCTCCCCGGCGGCGACGCGGGCGCAGGCCAGGGCCTCGGCGCAGCCGCGGTGCTCGTCGACGGCCGGGGCGAGCGCCGCCGCCAGCCCGCGGTAGCTGGCCGGGGACCGGGCCCGCGGGGAGTCGGGCGCCACCAGGTGCAGGCGCCGCACCCGGGGCCCGAGCGCCGCCAGCATGCCGCCGTGGTCCTTGTCGGCGAGCACCCCGAACACCAGCTCCACCGGGCGCCCCGGGTAGAGCGCCGCCAGCGAGGCCGCCAGCGCCACCGCGCCGTCGGGGTTGTGGGCCCCGTCGAGGAGCACGCCCGCGACCTCTTCCAGGCGCCCCGGCCAGAGGGCGCCGGCGATGCCCGCGGCGATGGCGTCCTCTCCCACGGCCACCCCGGCGGCGTCGAGGAGCCGAAGCGCCGCCGCCGCCAGGGCCGCGTTCTGCCGCTGGTGCGGGCCGCGCAGCGCCACCGGGCCGTCCCAGGAGGCCCCGGCCACGTGGAAGGGGGCGCCGCGCCGCGCCGCCTCCTCCCGCAGGGCGGACAGCGCCTCCGGCGCCTGCCCGGCCGCCACCACCGCCGGCACCCCGGGCTTGAAGATGCCGGCCTTCTCGCGGGCGATGGCGTCCAGCGTGTCGCCCAGCAGCTGCACGTGGTCCAGGCCGATGCGGCTCACCGCAGTGACCAGCGGCGCCACCGCGTTGGTGGCGTCGAAGCGGCCCCCCAGGCCCACCTCCACCACCGCGGCGTCCACCCGCTCCCGCGCCAGGTGCAGGAGCCCGAGGAGGGTGGCGAACTCGAAGTAGGTGAGCCGTTCCCCCTCCTGGCCCGAGTCGTGCCAGGGACAGGCGCGCCGGACCTCCTCGATGAGGGCGGCCAGCCGGGCGTCCTCGATGGGGCGCCCGTCCACCTGGATGCGCTCGTGGAAGCGGGTGAGGTGCGGCGAGGTGTAGAGCCCCACCCGGTGGCCGGCGCGCCGCAACGCCTCGGCGGCCATGGCACAGGTGGAGCCCTTGCCGTTGGTGCCGGCCACGTGGAGCACGCGCAGGGAGCGTTCCGGCCGCCCCAGCGCTTCGAGGGCGCGCTCCATGCGCTCCAGCCCGAAGCGCATGGCCAGGGGCTTCAGGGAGTCGAGGTAGGCGAGCGGCGAGTCCATCCCATCGGGAGGGTGCGGCGCCCGGCCCGGCGCCGCCGGAAGGGGGTCCGGGCTAGGAGAGGAGCCCGAGCAGCTGCGCCAGGCGGGCCCGCATCTCCGGCCGCGGCACGATGGCGTCGATCATGCCGTGCTCCAGCAGGAACTCGGACCGCTGGAAGCCGGGCGGCAGCTTCTCGCGGATGGTCTGCTCGATGACCCGCGGCCCGGCGAAGCCGATGAGTGCCTTGGGCTCGGCCACCACCACGTCGCCCAGCCAGGCGAAGCTGGCGGCCACCCCGCCGGTGGTGGGATGGAGCATCACCGAGACGTAGGGCTTTCGCACGGCGCGGAAGCGGTGCAGCGCCGCCGAGGTCTTGGCCATCTGCATGAGGGAGAAGATGCCCTCCTGCATGCGGGCCCCGCCGGTGGAGCTGAAGACGATGGCGGCGATGCGCCGCTCGTAGGCGCGGTCGAAGACCCGGGCCACCTTCTCCCCCACCACCGAGCCCATCGAGCCGCCCATGAACTCGAAGGCGAAGCAGCCCAGCGACACCGGGCGCCCGTCCACCGTCCCCACGCCGGAGATGAAGGCGTCGCGCAGGCCCGAGGCCTTGTAGGTGCTCTTCAGGCGATCCCGGTACTTCTTCGCGTCGGTGAAGCCGAGCGGGTCCTCGGGCACGAGCTCGGTGTCGAGCTCCTGGAACGAGCCGGGATCGAGGACGAGCTCGAGGCGGCGGCGGGTCGGGAGGATGTCGTGCTGGCCGCAGGCCGGGCAGACGTTCCAGCCCTTCTCGTACTCCGCGCGGG
>DASRTO010000114.1:0-1783 GCA_035655915.1 Anaeromyxobacteraceae bacterium | reverse complement strand
GAAATGGGTGGAAGGCGAAGGGGTCTTCCTGCTCTCAGAGTCGGAGCAACAACTGCTGCGGGGGGGGACTTTCTCAAAATCGCCTTCTGCCCGGGGTAGTCCGTGGACACTTCCCGTCGGAACGTGTGCAATCGTGGGCCTCTTGCCCTGATTGACCTCGACGGAGCGAGTCCCCATGTCCACGATCCCACAACGCATCGCTAGCGCCTTCGCCGTCCTGTGCGGCCGATACGGTGACGTCGCCCAGATGGCACGCCAACGAGAGCAATCGCGGCAAGCGCTGTATCGCGAGGCCGAGCAGGTCGTCGACGCCATCGACGGCGTCTCGGTCCAGGGCCGCTTCGACGACCTTCAGCGGCAACTCACCGAGCAGCGTGCTGAAGTCCAAGCCCTCCAAGAGCGACTGAAGCACGTCGTGGAGATCACCCCCGACAAACAGGACGAGTTCGCCACCGTCGCCCAGGCCGAGGGAGTCAGTCTGAGCGTCGCCCGGCGGCTGTTGCGGGTCGTGGCGGGGTCGAACTCCACCCCGAGCGTGCCGACCCTGGGGCGGGCGGCCCTGGAGGCGGGCGAACGCGCCGGCCAGTTGCTCCAGGTGCTCGATGAGAAGGTCCGGCCCGAGGTCGAACAAGCCACCGCCGATGAGATTTTTTTGGCCGCAAACCGGTCCTGATGCTCGTCGAACCCGAGAGCCTGTGCTGGCTCACGGGGCGGATGGTTCTCCGCCGGGATGGGGCCACGTGGGCCGAGGAATTCGCCCGGTTCCCGGCGCTGAAGGCGATCGTCCGTGATGATGGGACGGGCTTGGGTAAAGGGTTGAAGCTCGAGCGCGACCGCCGCCGCGCCGCCAACCTCTCCGACCTCGACGACACGCTGGACGTCTTTCACACGCTCCGCGACGGGGGCCGAGCCCTACGGACGACCTGGGGCGGGGCTGCCCGCGCCCTGGACCGCGCCGCCGCGGGCCAAAAGGGACTCGACCGGCGCGGCCGTCAGGGACAATCGCGGACCGGCCCCGCTACCCAGACCAATCGCCTCTGGCGCCGAGCCGAGCGACTCTGGGATCAAGCGATGGCCGCCGAGACGGCCTGGAAGCAGGCCAAGTCGGCGTTCGAGTTCTTCACGCCCGAGGGCCGGTTGAACGATCGGCGCCAGGCCGAGGCCGTGGTGGCAGCGGCGCAGCCCCACCTGAGCGGCCCGGCGTGGGCGAAGACGCGGCGGTTGTTGCGGCGCCGGGAGAGCTTCCCGTCCCTGGATCAGGTGCAAGAGCGGTTGGCCGGTCTGGGATTGGCCCCCGACGTGTTATCGGCGCTCCTGGACCTGGAAGGGTTGCGTCGCCAGCCCTGGCGATTGTCGGGGGCGACGCCCGGAGCGGCGGCGACCCGGGCCTGGGCCTTGGTCCGCACGGTCCAGCTGGCGAAAACGCGCCTCGATTGGCGCGCACAGTCTCGGCGGGTTCACCAGACGCTGCGCGGGCTGTGGCGCGCCAGCAGCCTGGTGGCATGCGTCAACAGCGTGGCACGGATGCAGCAGGCGAGGCACCGGAAGATGACGCAGGGTTTGCTGGACCTGAAGCGACTGTACTGGAACCTACGTCGCTTTCGCATCGGCCGCCGCAAGGATCAGACGCCCTATGGCCTGCTGGGGCTGAAGTTGCCCGACTTGAGCTTCTGGGAGTTCCTCAGACTGACCCCGGAAGAATTGAGGAAACAACTGTCCGCAACGGAGGATGCGCCGTGAGATAGTGCCCCCTCCTCTATGTCCTGGTCAGCGGGATCGCCTG
>DASRTO010000113.1:0-8594 GCA_035655915.1 Anaeromyxobacteraceae bacterium | reverse complement strand
ACGATCACGCCCCGGCCGCGCCAGGCCCCGTCGCCGAGCGGCGCCAGCCGCACCCGGTTCTCCCCCATGTACATCCCGGGCATGGAGAGCGACAGGCCCGCCTCGGCGTCGGCCAGCGGAAGGTCCCCCCGCCGGGCGGTCACCGTGAAGGTGAGGTCCTCCATGGAGCGCACCGGGCGCGGCTCGACCTCGAGCGTCACCCGCACCCCGGCAGCCGCGAGGACGCGCTCGCAGGGGCCGGCCGAGATGTCGCAGTCGGCGCCGCGCGCCTGGCGCTGCGCCGCGTCCCACTCCAGGCCGGCCTGGTACGGGTCGGGGATCACCTTCTCCTCGAAGAGCCGGCTCCCCACCCAGATCGTGGCCGCCACGCTCCCGAGGCCCAGCGCCGCCACCAGGGCGATGACCGGCTTCACCGGGCCTCCGGCACCACGAAGGGGACCTGGCGCGAGGCCCGCGCCCGCTCGGCCTCGGCGCGCAGCTCCGCGCTCACGGTGCCGGGCCCGAGGCGGGCCTCGGCCAGCACGGTGAGGCGGCGGTGCTCGCCCGGGGCCAGCGGCACCTCCGCCGGGCGGACCCGCGCCTCGCCGCCGGGGGCCTCGAGGGCCAGCCGCACCAGCAGGGGCCGGCGCCCCCGGTTCTCCAGGGCCACCGTGTAGGCGTTCACGGCCCGGCCGTCCGGGGAAAGGCGCGGGGCGTACTGCGAGGCTGGCGAGGCGGCGAGGTCGAGCGCGGACCGCCCGGCGCCCGCGGCGGCGGTAAGAAGCAGCGCCGCCGCCGCGGCGCCGCCGAGCGCCAGGACGCCGGGCCGCGAGAGCCGCCGGGGCGCGCCGGGCTCTCCCCAGAACCACGCCACCAGGTCCGGCGCCCGCCCGAGCTTCCTCATGATGGGCTGGCAGGCGTCGATGCAGTCGCCGCAGGCGATGCACTCCATCTGCAGCCCGCGCCGGATGTCGATGCCGGTGGGGCACACCCGGACGCAGGCGCCGCAGTCCACGCAGTCCGCCTCACGGCGCCGGTCGTAGGCCACCACCAGGGTGTGCCGGTCGAAGAGCGCCCCCTGGAGCCGGGCGTAGGGACATGCGGTGGCACAGAAGCGGGCCCGCAGGAAGACGAGGTCCAGGAAGACCACGCCCCCGAGCACCGCCCAGGAGCCGGCCGCGACCGGCCCCAGGGTCCCAGCGGCCAGCTCGCGGCCGAACTGGTACGGGGAGACGAAGTACCAGACCAGGTTGGCGCCCGCCAGGGCCGAGACCGTTGCCAAGCCCAGGACGGCCGCGGCGGCGCGAAGACCGCCCTGGCGGCGCCAGCGGTCGAGCGGCGCGGTCAGGTCGGAGAGCAGCGTCTGCGGGCAGGACCACCCGCACCACAGCCGGCCGAAGGCCAGCGTGGCCCACAGGAACAGCAGCGCCAGGAACAGGGTCCCGGCCAGGACCAGGAAGAACTCGTCCATCCACAGGGCGGTGCCGAAGAGGTGGAGCCGCAGCGTGGGGACGTCGAAGCGCAGCGCGCTCTCCCCGCCCACGCGGAGGAAGGGGAGCCCCAGCACCAGGGCCCCCTGCGCTACCTCCGCCACCCGCCGCCACCTCCGGATGCGCCCGCCAGCCGCCTCGGTGGCGCTAATCGTCGTCATCCAGCATCCGGTACTTGGCGCGCTCGACCTGGTCCCGGCGCTTGCTCGAGAAGTAGTGCACAGCGACGGCCCCCAGCGCCGCGACCAGCACCAGGCCGAAGATCAGGTAGGCGGCGTCCTGGACGGTCATCCTTCGACGGCCGATCTACCGGCGGGGCTTGCGCCGCGCCATGGCGAACGCGAGGAAGAGCAGCACCAGCGCCGGGATGGCCGTGTAGAGGATGGTGTGGGTCATGTTGGTGGCCGCGCCCGGAGCCTGGGCCGCCTCGTACTCCTTGGCCTGGGTCCAGCCGGTGGACCAGGGGCTGTAGGTCCACAGGTAGTAGATGCCCCAGGCGATGAGCCCGAAGAAGAGGAGAAGCCAGCCCCAGGGCAGCTTCCTGGCCGTGTCCTTGGCCTCCAGGGCCTCGGCGCTATCGGGTAGCTCGGTCGTCATGGCGGTTCCCTCCGCTGGGGCGGGGCTCGCCCCCCGCCAGGATTCCTTGTCCACCTAGTGCTTCTCGGGCTGCTTTGCGGGGCCGTGCTCGAGCCTCTCCAGCTCCGCCGGCTCCTTGCGCTCGTGGGCCTGCTGGGCCCGGACCCAGGTGATGGCCGACCAGATGTCGTCGGCGGAGAGTTGGCCGGCGAAGGCGGTCATGCCGCCGCCGGGATCGCCCGGGCGGCCGATCCGGGCCTTGGCGTCGCTGCCCCCGGAGATGAGGGCGAACCAGGCGCCGTCGGGCATGTCCCCCTTCTCTCCCAGGAACACGTCGTCGATGAGGTTCGGGGCCACGCCCTCCTGGCCGTGCCCTTCGTCGCCGTGGCACACGGCGCAGTTCTCGGCGAAGACCTTGGCCCCGCGCGCGATGGCCTGCGGCGAGTCGCCGAGCGGGTTGCGGGCGGCGAGGTCCAGCGCCGGGCCGCCGGCGCGCCGGGCCACCGCGTGGCCCAGCCACTGGGTGTAGGCCACCAGCGCGTCCATCTCGGTCTTCTGGGAGAGCGCCGCGAAGTCGCCCTCGCCCGTCTTCATCTCGGGGTGGAAGGCGGCCAGCGCCAGGTAGTGGGACCTGACCTCGGCCGGCTCGAGCCTGGCGGCCTTCAGGAAGGCGTAGCTCGGCATGTTCGACCTTGGCTCGAAGGCCTGGGGGTTCTCGTAGTGGCGCTGGTGCCAGCCGTCGGGGCGCTTCCCGCCCTCGCGGGCCAGATCGGGCCCGGTGCGCTTCGAGCCCCACAGGAAGGGGCGGTCGTAGGCGAACTCGCCGGCCTTGGAGTACTCGCCGTAGCGCAGCACCTCGCTCCTGAGCGGCCGCACCGTCTGGGTGTGGCAGTTCGAGCACCCCTCGCGCTGGTAGACGTCGCGCCCGGCCAGCTCCAGCGGCGTGAACGGGCGCAGGTTCTCCAGCCTGGGGTGCATGTCGCCGCGCAGCATGGGGTAGCCCATGGTGACGATGCTGCCCGCCAGGATCACCACCGCCGCCAGGATCGAGAAGGCGACGGGCTTCTTGTAGATCTCGCCAGCCATGCCGTGCCTCCCTCCCTACGCCGCGGCCGGAGCCGGGGAGGGCGCCGCGCCCGCCTCGAGCGCCTTGCCCTTCTGGATGGTCTTGAGAACGTTGTAGACGAAGAGCACCATGCCGGCGAGGAACACCAGGCCGCCCAGGGCGCGCAGGTGCCAGTAGGGGTAGTTCCGCGCCAGCCCCTCCACGAAGGTGTACTTGAGCGTCCCGTCGGCGTTCACCGCCTTCCACAGGGCGCCCTGCTGGATGCCGGTGATCCACATGGTGATGGAGAAGACGAGCTGGCCCGTGAGCACCAGCCAGAAGTGGAGGTTGGCAATCTTCTCGGAGTAGATGGTGGTCCCGTAGATGCGAGGGATGACGTAGTAGATGGACGCCGCGGTGACCATGGTCACCCAGCCCATGGTCCCCATGTGCACGTGGCCCGGGACCCAGTCGGTGTAGTGGATGAGCTGCGAGACCACCCGCAGGCCCTGGGTCGGCCCCTGCACCGTCTGCAGCGCGTAGAAGGTGATGCCCAGGACGAAGAACTTGGTGAGGTAGCGGTCGCGCATGGCCGACCAGTCCTGCCCCACCGTGTAATAGCCGTTCACCACCGAGCCCCAGGAGGGCGCGATGAGGAACACCGTGAAGACGATGGCCAGGGTCTGGATCCAGTCGGGCAGCGGCGTGTAGACGAGGTGGTGGGCCCCGGTCCACAGGTAGGCGAAGACCAGCGACCAGAAGCTCACGATGGAGAGGCGGTGGCTGAAGATGGGGAGCCCGGTGGACTTGGGGAGGAAGTAGTAGAAGAAGGCCAGGATGGGGGTGGTGAAGACGAAGCCCACCGCGTTGTGGCCATACCACCACTGCACGTTGGCGGAGTTCACCCCGGCGAAGAGGTGGTAGCTCTTGAGCGGGCCGGCGGGGATGGAGAGGTTCTCCACGACGTAGAGCACCGCCACCGCGATGACCGTGGCCACGATGTACCAGACCGACACGTACATCTGCGGCTCCTTCCGCCGGGCGATGGTGGCGAAGACGTTCGCGGCGAACATCAGCCACAGCACCACCACCCCCACGTCGAGCGGCCACTCCAGCTCGGCGTACTCCAGGGACTGGGTCTTGCCCATGAGCAGCGTCACCGCCGCCGCGGCGATGGCGGCGTTGAAGATCCACAACTGCGCCCGCGCCAGCCGCGGAAAGGCCAGCGGCACCCGGCACAGCCGCGTGAGGATGAAGTAGGAGAGGCCGAAGATGGCGCCTACTCCCAGGCCGAAGGCGAGGCCGTTGGTGTGGACCGTCCGCAGCCGGCCGAAGGTCAGGTAGGGAGGGAAGTTCGCCGCCGGGGTGAACATCTGGGTGGCGATGAGCAGCCCGATGAGCAGCCCCACCACGCCCCAGAAGATCGCCGAGAGGATGAACCCCTGGACCGTCCGGTCGTCGTACCGGTACGCGTTCATGCGCGCCCTCCCCGAGTCATCGCCTCGTCGTCTGGACCCCTCGCCGGCCCGTGCGCCAACGCGCAGGAAGGACCGGTCCGCGCGCGAGGATACAGGAACCGTGCCCGGTGGACGACGACGAAGAGGGGGGCTCCATCCGGCCTCGGGGCGCGGCGCTACGCTGATCGCTCCCGGTCCGCGGATCAAGCCGCGCCGTTCCTGGGCGACCCCGCCCCGCAAGGATTGCGCGCGCGTGCCGCGCGCGCCGCACCGCGCGCTACCGCCGGCCAAGGCGCGGGAGGAGCGCCGGCACTCGCCGCATGCGCTCGGCCCAGGCCGGGTGGCGCGCCAGCATGCGCCGGTCCATCCAGGGCACGCTCACGAGGACGAACAGGGCTGTGATTGAGATGGCTCCCACCGCGGTCCAGCCCTTCCCGGGGTCGGCGGCGAGGCCGAAGAGGAGGAGCCCCCACCAGAAGAGCACCTCGCCGAGGTAGTTGGGGTGGCGCGAGCGCGCCCACAGGCCGGTGTCGAGCACCGCCGCCGGATCGGTCCGGCCTTGGAGGAAGCGGCGCAGCTGCCGGTCGGCCACGGCCTCGACGGCCGCTCCGCCGAGCGCCGCCGCCGCCGCGGCGAGGTCGAGCCACCCCGGCGGCCGCGCCGGCGCGGCCAGCGCCGGGTAGAGCGGCAGGAGCCCCAGGAACACCCAGGCGGTGGGCATGAGGTGGATGGCGAGGAGGCTCGCCGGCCAGTAGAGCCAGCCGGTCCGGGCCCGGATCGCCCGGTAGCGGAAGTCCTCGTGGTCGAGCGACCGCCAGCGGTCCAGGCAGTTCCAGGTGAGGCGGATCCCCCAGGCCCCCACGGCGAGGAGCACCAGCGCGTCGCGCGGCCCCACCGCGCCGTCGGAGAGGCTCCAGTAGAGGGCGATGGGGAGCGGGGCCACGCTCCAGTAGGGGTCGTAGAGGCTGGAGTTGTCGGCGGCCACGCCGAAGGCGAAGACCACCAGCGTGGCGGCGAGGTCGGCGGCGGCCGCCACCAGGATGGGATGCCGGCCGCGGAGGCACAGCCCCACCAGCACCGCCGCCGCCAGGGCCGCGCCGTAGGCGATGCCCACCCGGGCGAGGACGCGGCGATGCTCGGCGGAGAGGGTCACGGCTCACTGGTAGAGCCGGCGGGTGGCTCGCCCCATGACGCGGATGGCGGCCCGGCGCGGCAGGAGCCGGGCGAAGGCGAAGGCGGCCACCTTGTTCAGGGCGCCCGGGACCACGCTGGGGCGGCGCCCCAGCGTCGAGAGCGCCGCCTCCACCACCGCCGCGGGCTCCATGAGCGGCGTCTCGCGCCTGGGGCGCGAGGCCAGGAAGCCCGGGGTGCGGGTGGCCCCGGCGCGGCAGGCCAGGACGTCCACGCCGCGGGCGCGAAGCTCGTCCCACAGCCCCTCCGCCAGCACCAGGTTGAAGGCCTTGGAGGCGGCGTAGGAGGCGAGCCAGGGGTTGCCCTGGGAGCCGGCGAGGGAGGTCATGAGCACGATGCCGCCGCGCCCGCGCCGGGCCATCTCGGCGCCGAGCCAGTGCGAGAGCAGCAGCGGCCCGCGGCAGTTCACCTCCAGGACCCGGAGTTGCTCCTCGAGCGGCCGCTCCAGGAACGGGCCGATGACCGAGTGGGCGGCGTTGTAGACGAGGAGCCCCACCTCCAGCCCGGCCGCCGCGGACCGCGCCGCCTCCAGCAGGCCCGGATCGGCGAGGTCGGCCGCCACCCCGCGCGCCTCCACGCCATGGGCGGCGCGCAGCTCGGCGGCCAGTCGGGCCAGGGCTTCCGGTCGCCGCCCCACGAGCAGGAGCGAGATCCCCTCCCGCGCCAGCCGGCGGGCGAAGGCCTCGCCCAGCCCGGCCGAGCCGCCCGCCACCAGGGCCCAGGGCCCGTAGCGCTGGCGCAGGGAGCTCACCCGCTTCCACCCTCCGCCACCTCCTCGGTGAAGGGGTGCTCGGAGCGGACCATGCGCCACGTCACCACCACCGGCGCGATCATCCAGGAGGCGTTGGCGGCCACCACCACCCCGGGGTGCGGCGTGGCGTGGATCCCCCACAGCTCGTCGAAGAGGATGATGAAGACGTTGGTGAAGAGCATGGCGGCCCAGACGACGCTGGGGAGCCGGATCCACTCGCGGCCGCGGGCGTATGCCCAGATGGCTGCCGCGTAGAACGGCCCGAAGACCAGCACGTCGAGCCAGATGGTGGCGCGGTACCAGGCGGGGCGGGCCAGGAGGAGCGGGTCGTAGGTCTTCTCCCACCAGTGGACCAGGGCCAGCAGCCGCTCCGGGGGCCAGGGCGGCGGCGAGAAGTGGAAGGGGTCGGCGATGACCACCTGCTCCAGGCTCACCACGTAGGTGGTGAAGAAGAGGTTCACCGCGAAGAAGGCGATGAGGGCGACGTCCAGAGGGCGCCGGCGCAGCGGGACGGGCCGTCGCATTCGGCGACACCCATATCGCGGGACGGGCGGCGGCGCGAGCCCGCCGCGTCGTAGAATGCCCGGCCGTGCTCGAGCTCATCCAGGGCGCCGCCCTCGGCTTCTCCGCCGCCGCCTCGCCCGGGCCGTACCAGGCCTTCCTGCTGGCCCAGGCGCTCCGCAACGGCACGCTGCGCTCGCTGCCGCTGGCGCTCGCCCCCCTGGTCTCCGACGGCCCCATCATCGCCCTCATGCTGCTCGTGCTGACGCGGGCTCCGCCGGAGCTGCTGCGCGGGCTGCAGCTGGCGGGCGGCGCCTTCCTCTTGTGGGTGGCCTTCGGGCTGCTGCGCTCGCTGCGCCGCGCCGGCGCGCCCGGCCTCGCGCCGGCGGCCGAGCCGCCGCGGCGCGCCTTCCTGCGCGGGGTGGCCATGAACGCGCTCGGCCCGGGGCCGTGGGTCTTCTGGAGCCTGGTGTCCGGCCCCATCCTGGTCCGCAGCTGGAACGCGGCGCCGGTGCGGGGCCTCGCCTTCCTCCTCGGCTTCTACCTGCTCCTCTGCGGAGGGAACGCGGCGCTGCTCGTGGTCTTCGGCACCGCCCACCGGCTCGGGCCCGCCGCCTCCCGGGCGCTGTCGGGCCTCTCGGCGCTGGCGCTGGGTGGCTTCGGCCTGTGGCAGCTGTGGCAGGGGGTGGCGGGGGCCTGAGGCCGGGTCAGCGGCCGGCTCGCTCCAGGGCCTCGGCAGTGACGAAGCGGGGCGCGATGTCCACCGGCACGCCACGGGCGCGCTCGATCGCCCGCGAGACGCCCGGGCGCAGCACCCCGTCGCGGGCGAGCCAGGCTCGGGCCGCCTCCCGGTCCCCCTTCGCCTGGAGGGTCATGATCTCGCGAGACAGGTCGGCCACCGCCCCCTTCACCTTGGCGCCGTCCACCCCGAAGGTGCCGTCACGCCGCTCGACGAAGGCGCCTCGGTCGAGGAGCCAGTTCACCTGGAGCGCCATCCCCTTCCCGTGAGCCTCGTTCATGCCGAAGCGCAGGGTGCGGAAGGCCCCGGCCAGGAAGGTCACGTACATGGAGCGCTCCAGCTTGCGCGGGAGCACGCCCCGGTCCACCAGCCGCTGCAGCGCGAACAGGCCGGCCGCGTCGGCCTTGGCCTCCTCCAGCGCGCCGTAGGTCTCCTCCAGCGCCTCGCGCACCGGCCGGTCGCTCCCAGCGACGCGGTGCGGCCCGAGGCCGTGCACCAGCTCGTGCATGAGGACGTGGGTGAAGAAGGCGTCGAAGTCGACCCCGCCACGGTCCGCCGGCGAGAGGGCCAGCCGGGCGATGGGGAGGAGCACCTTCTCGAACTTGGCTTCCTGCACGTTCTTCAGCATGACGCGCTTCGAGCCCTTCTGCGCCACCACCCTCTCGTCGTTGGGGAGGTTGAAGGCGGCGGTGGTGACGCCGCGGGCCGCGTCTCCGGCGGCGAAGAGCTGGTTCACCACGCTGATGGGGGCGAGGGCCCCGAGCTTGCGCTTCCAGGCGTCGTCGATGGGGAGGTGGTCCTCGATGTCCTGCAGCTCCGCGGAGAAGCGGGCCAGCTTGCGGGTCTCGGCGTCGTCCCGCACGCA
>DASRTO010000112.1:0-8823 GCA_035655915.1 Anaeromyxobacteraceae bacterium | reverse complement strand
CCTGGCTGCACACCGGCATCCGCCCCGAGCTCATCCGGGAGAGCGCCCGCTTCATCGCCTCGGCGCGGCCGGCGTCCCTCATCCACCCGGGCCGCCACACCGTCTGGTACGGCGACGACACCCAGCGCGAGCGGGCCATGGCCATCTTGGCGGCCCTGCTCGGCTCCTGGGGGCGGCGCGGCGGCTACCTGAGCCCCGGCAAGATGAGCGTGCCCCCCTACCCGCTGGCGCGGGAGTTCCCGCACGGGAAGGGCGTGGCCGACCGTCCCCGGGCGGGCGGCTACCCGGTCTCCACGGAGGTGCTGGCCTCGGGGCTGTGCGACGCCTCGGTCCCGGGCAGCGCCCTCTACGACCTCAAGGCCTGGATCGTCTACGGCTGCAACCTCCTGCAGGCGCTACCGGCCCGCCAGGAGACCATCAAGGCCATCCAGCACCTGGACCTCATGGTCGCCGTGGACGTGCTGCCGGCCGAGGTCGCCGGCTGGGCCGACGTGGTCCTGCCCGAGTCCACCTACCTGGAGCGCGACGACGACATCGCCGCGCCCAGCTACAAGCGCCCCTTCCTGTCGCTGCGGCAGGAGGTGGTGCCGCCCATGTACGACTCCAAGCCCGGCTGGTGGATCGCCAAGGAGCTGGCGAGCCGGGTGGGTCTGGGCGAGTACTTCCCCTGGAAGGACGCGCGCGAGTACGTGGACGCCCGGCTCCGCGCCGGCGGCTACGACGTGCAGAAGGCCCGCGCCAGCGGGGTGGTCCTGGGCAAGCCGGTCGCCACCTGCGAGGAGGAGGGGTTGCCGGTCCAGGTGACCACCGCCTCGAAGAAGATCGAGCTGCACTCGCCGCAGCTCGCCAAGATGGGCTTCGACCCCATCCCGGTCTACTACCCGCCGGAGGAGGGGCCGCCCGGGACCTTCCGGCTGCTCATGGGCCGGGCCCCCACCCACACCTTCGGGCGCACCACCAACAACCGGCTCCTCTCCGAGCCCTACCCGGAGAACGAGGTGTGGCTGAATGCCGCCGCCGCCCGCGCCCTCCCTACGCCGGTGAAGAACGGCGACTCGGTCGTGCTCGTCAACCAGGACGGTGCCATGGCCGGCCCGGTGCGGGCCAAGGTCACCGAGCGCATCCGCGGTGACTGCGTGTACCTGGTCCACGGCTGGGGCCAGCAGGCGCGGAAGCTCGGCTACGCCTTCGGCCGGGGCGCCTCCGACAGCGCCCTCTGCACCCGCTACAAGGTCGACCCCATCATGGGCGGCACCGGCATGAACGTGAACTTCGTCCGGATCGAGCCCGCGGAGAAGCACGCATGAAGACGCGCTACGGCATGGCGGTGGACACCCGCCGCTGCGTGGGCTGCAACGCCTGCGTCATCGCCTGCAAGACCGAGAACGCCCTCCCCAGCGGCGGCTTCCGCGACTGGATCACTACCGAGGTGAGCGGGACCTTCCCCGACCTCTACATGGAGATCCGCTCGGAGCGCTGCAACCACTGCGCCGAGCCCTCATGCGTCGGCGCCTGCCCCACCGGCGCCTCGCACGTGGGGGAGGGCGGGGTGGTGCTGGTCAACAAGTCCAAGTGCACCGGCTGCAAGGCCTGCATCGCCGCCTGCCCCTACGACGCCCGCTACGTCCACCCGGCCGGCTTCGTGGACAAGTGCACCTTCTGCCTGCACCGGGTGAAGAGGGGCCAGCAGCCGGCCTGCGTCGAGACCTGCCCCACCCGCTCGCTCACCTTCGGCGACCTGGCCAGCCCGGAGAGCGACGTGGCCCGGCTGGTGCGGAGCCGCAAGCTGAAGGTGCTCAAGCCCGAGAGCGGCAACCAGCCGCGCGTGTACTTCCTCGCGTAGGAGCGAACCATGGAACGGAACCCCGACAAGTTCTGGAACCCGTACCTGGCGGGGGCGGTGCTGGGGCTGGTGCTCCTCTCCGCCTTCGTGGTCATGGGCAAGGGGCTTGGCGCCTCCAACACCTCGCTGCGCCTGGGCGTGACCGCCATCGAGGCGGTGGCGCCCGGCCACGTGGCGGCCACCCCGTCCCTGGCGCGCACCCGGGCCGAGGGTCACCCGCTCGACAACTGGCTGGTCTTCGAGGTGGTGGGGGTGCTGCTGGGCGGGTTCGTGGCCGCCTACACCTCCGGCCGCCTCAAGAAGGAGACGCTCAAAGGGCCGCGCATCTCCACGCCCGCCCGCTGGGGCATGGCCTTCCTGGGCGGGGCGCTCATGGGCGGCGCCGCCTACATGGGCCGCGGCTGCACCAGCGGCCAGGCCCTCACCGGCGGGGCGCTGCTCTCGGCGGGCGCCTGGGTCTTCATGTTCTCGGTGTTCGGGGGCGGCTACGCCCTGGCGTACTTCGTGCGGAGGGCCTGGCGATGACCTTCTTCCCCTTCGAGTCGCTGGTGGGCATCCAGCGCGAGCTGGGCATGGTGGTGGGCGTCCTCATCGGCTTCGGCTTCGGCTTCACGCTGGAGCGGGCCGGCTTCGGACGCGCCCAGAAGCTGGTGGGGCAGTTCTACGGGTACGACCTGACGGTCTTCAAGGTCATGTTCGGCGCCATCGTCACCGCCATGCTGGGCCTGGTGGTGCTCTCCGGCCTGGGCCTCGCGGACTTCCGGGCCGTCGCCGAGAAGGCCGCCAGTTCCACCTACCTCTGGCCCATGCTGGTGGGCGGGCTGCTGCTGGGGGCCGGCTTCATCATCTCCGGCTACTGCCCCGGGACCTCCTGGGTGGCCACCGCCTCGGGGAAGCTCGACGGCCTCGCCACCGTGGCGGGGGTGATCGTCGGCCAGGTGGCCTACGCCGAGCTGCTCTCCATCCCGGCGGTGGCCCGCTTCCACAACAGCGGCGACCTCGGGTCGCTCTTCCTGTGGGACCTCCTCAAGCTCCCCAACAGGGCCGGCCCGCCCATCGTGGCCATCGCCGTCACCGTCATGGCGGTGGGCTGCTTCATCGGCGCCGAGAAGCTGGAGAAGGTGCTGGCGACCCGGGCCGACCCGGCCGCCCGCGCCACCCCGGCGGGGCGGTCCGGCCGGTTCGTCTTCGCGGGCCTGGCGGCGAGCGCCCTCACGGGCCTGGCCCTGGTGGCGCTGCCCACCGGCACCCAGGCGGCGCGCCAGCCGCGCACCATCGCCCCGCTCGACCTGGCCCGCAGCGTCGTCGACGAGCCGTGGAAGGTGCGGGTGCTCGACCTGCGCGACGCCAAGGCCTGCGGCGAGAAGCGCATCCCCGGCTCGGAGTGCGTGCCCCCGGCAGACCTCGGCAAGCTGGGCCTCTCCTACGTCAACCCGGCCCGGACCCTGGTGCTGGTGGCCGAGGGCGACCTCCCGGCGCCCCCCAAGGAGGCGCTGGCCTACGGCGGCGAGCTCTGGGTGCTCCAGGGCGGCTGGCAGGCCTGGCAGGCCTTCGCGCTCGAGCCGCCCCAGCCGCCCGGCCCCGGCGCCACGCCCGCTGAGCTGGAGCTCTTCCGGCTGCGCGCCGGGCTGCAGTCGGCGCTCACCGGCATGAAGGCGGCCCCGCCGCCCCCGCCGCCCACGGCTGCCCCGGCCGGCCCGCCCAGGAAGGGCGGCGGCGGCTGCGGGAGCTGAGCCTCGAGGATCGACCATGAACGAGATCGACGTCGCCCGGCACAGCCTGATGATCGACCCCCACCTCCACATCTGGGGGTGGGAGATCCCCGTCTACCTCTTCCTCGGCGGCATGGCCGCCGGGACCATGATCCTCGGCGCCATCGCCGCGCTGCGCCGCCCGGAGCGCTCGCCGGCGCTGCGCTGGCTAAACTTCGCCGCCCCGGCGCTGGTGTCGTTGGGCATGGGGGCGCTCTTCCTGGACCTGGCCGGGAAGCTCCACGTGTGGCGCTTCTACCTGGCCTTCAGGCCGGCCTCGCCCATGTCGTGGGGCGCCTGGATCCTGGTGGTGGTCTACCCGGTGACGCTGCTCTTCGCGCTGGGCGGGCTGGACGAGGCGCAGGCCCAGAAGGCGATCGCGGTGGCAGGGCGCTTCGGCCTGGGCGGGATCGCCCGCAAGGCCCGCGAGCTCGCCAGCGCCCGGCTGGCGCGCCTGGCCTGGCTCAACCTGGGCAGCGGCGTCGCGCTCGGCGTCTACACCGGCATCCTCCTCGGCACGCTGGGGGCGCGGGCGCTCTGGAGCTCGGCGCTCCTGGGGCCGCTGTTCCTGGTGTCGGGCCTCTCCACCGGCGCCGCGTTCATGCTGCTCTTCGGCCTCACCCCAGAGGAGAAGGGCTTCGTGCTGCGCTGGGACCTCCTGGCCATCGGCCTCGAGGTCCTGCTGCTGGTCCTCTTCTTCGTGGGCCTGCTCACCAGCGGCGCCGACGGCCAGGCCGCGGCCCGGATGCTCCTCGGCGGCCGCTTCACCGCCGAGTTCTGGACCCTGGTGGTCATCGCCGGCCTGGCCCTGCCCCTGGGGCTCGAGGCCCTGGAGAAGCGGCTCCACCTCAAGGCCACGGTGATCTACCCGCTGCTGGTGCTCCTCGGCGGGCTGTCGCTGCGCTGGATCTTCGTGGCCGCCGGCCAGGCCTGACCCGACCGGAGGGAGGGCCCGTGCCGGGCCCGACCACTCGACCGCGCGTGCTATCTTCCCTGGCCTGATGCTGGCCCTGCCCATGGCCCTGGCGCTGGCGGCGGGGGCGGAGCCGGTCGCGCCCGGTTGCGCCTCGTTCGACCTCTCGCTGGCCGGTATCGGCAGCCTGGAGGAGGACCTGGCCCGCACTGCCGGCCTCGCCGGCTCGGCACCGCTCTGGCCAGGCGTCCTGCGGCGCCCCTCGGGGGCCCGCCCGCTCTGGCTCTGCGACGGGCCGGCACCCGATCGCGCCACCATCCCCGACCCGATCCCGATCGAGCGGCTGCGCTGGGACCTGGTCCCGCCCACCTGGCTCGCCACCTTGCACACGGGCTGGGCCGACGACCGGAACGACGGCGCGCTCTGGTCCGGCCGGGGGCTCTCCTCCTCGATCACCGCCGGGGTCCGGGCCCGCTGGCGGTGGCTGACCGCCCAGCTGGCCCCGACGGCCGCCTGGCAGATGAACCATCCGTTCTATGTGCCCCAGGCGGCCTGGGCCGGGCAGTCTCCCTGGGCGAACCCCTTCAACTACGGGTCCATCGACCTGCCGGTGCGGATGGGACCCTCGGACTTCTGGACCTTCGACTGGGGGCAGAGCTCCCTTCGGCTCGACGTCGGCGCCTTCGCCGGCGGCGTCTCCAGCGAGAACCTGTGGTGGGGGCCGGGCATCCGCAACTCGCTGCTCATGAGCAACTCCGGGCCGGGAATCCCGCACCTCTTCCTCGGGACCTCCCGCCCGGTGGATATCTGGATCGGGTGGCTCGAGGTGGAGGTGCTGTGGGGGCGCCTCCGCGAGTCGCGCTGGTTCGACCACGACCCCCGCAACGACCGGCGCCTCTTCGAGGGGGTGATCTACACCTTCGCCCCGGCCTTCGCGCCGAACTTCACGCTCGGCTTCGCTCGCGTCTGGCTGTATCCGGACGACAGGGTGAGCTGGGACGTCTACCTGAAGCCGCTGGTACCGCCCTTCCTGCGGCTGTTCACCGCCCGGCCGGAGCAGAACGGCCGCGAGAACCAGCTCGCCACCCTCTTCGGGCGCTGGGTCCTGCCGGTCGCGCGCCTCGAGATCTACGGGGAGTGGGCCCGGGACGACTTCGCCAACAACATCACCAACCTGCTCATGGACCCGTGGGCCTCCTCGGCCTTCCTGCTCGGGCTTCAGCACCTCATCCCCTCCGGGGAGGGCTGGCTCCGGGTGCAGGCGGAGCTGGCCCACACCTACGAGAAGACGGGGTCGCTCGGGGCTGCGATCTTCTACACACACTCCTCCGAGCGCCAGGGCTACACCCAGGCGGGCCAGATGATCGGCGCCGGGCTCGGCCCGCAGGGGGACACACAATTCCTGGCCGTGGACTGGATCCGCGGCCGCCGCCGCGTCGGGGCCTACCTCGAGCGCGTCGTCCGCAACGAGCGCTACTTCAACGACGTCACCGCGCCGGCCGAGGTGGCGGCGGGGGCGATGCCCAGGCACGACCTCACCATGACCTACGGATTGCGGGGCGCCTGGGTGCACCGAGAGTGGGACGTCACCTGCGATCTCGCCGTCTCCCAGCGCTATGCGCTCAACCTGGGGCCCGAGGCGTGGGGCGTCGACGCCACGCTGCGCGTGAGCTGGTGGCCGGGCCGGGCCGAGGCGCCCGCGCTTCCCGGGCCGGGCGCGCGTGCCGCGGCGGCACCCTGAGCGCCTCCGCCCGCCGGCCGGCCCCGGGCCGGCCGCCATGCTATAAGGCGACGCCCGTGCCCGAGGAGATCCTGATCGTCGCCGCCGAGGCGAGCGCCGACCAGCTGGCGGCCAAGGCGCTCCGCGAGTTGCGGGGCGTCAGGCCGGACCTGCGCGCCTTCGGCCTGGGCGGCCCGCGGCTGCGGGAGGAGGGGCTGGAGGCCCTCTACCCGGCCGAGGCGATCAACGTCATGGGGTTTGCCGAGGTGCTGCCCCGCATCCCGCGCATCCTCTCCGTCCTGCGCGGGCTCAAGGCGGCCGCGCAGGCCAGGCGGCCCCGGGTGGCCTTGCTGGTGGACAGTCCGGACTTCAACCTGCGGCTGGCCGGACGCCTCAAGGAGCTGGGGGTGAAGGTGGTCTACTACGTCTCGCCCATGATCTGGGCCTGGCGGCCGGGCCGGACCCGCAAGATCGCCGGGCTGGTGGACCGCATGCTGTGCATCCTCCCCTTCGAGGAGCGCTTCTACCAGGGGACCGGGGTCCAGGCGCGCTTCGTGGGCCACCCGCTGGCGGAGCGGCCGCCGCCGGGGCCGGCCGCCGGGTACCGGGAGGCGCTGGGCCTGTCGGCCGGGCGCACCACCGTGGCGCTGCTCCCCGGAAGCCGGGCCCCGGAGGTGAAGCGCATCTTCCCGGCCATGCTGGAGGCCGCCGAGCGCATCCGCAAGCGCCACCCCGACGCACAGTTCGTGGTGCCGGTGGCGCCGA
This sequence comes from Anaeromyxobacteraceae bacterium, assembly GCA_035655915.1. GTDB lineage: Bacteria > Myxococcota > Myxococcia > Myxococcales > Anaeromyxobacteraceae > DASTPH01. The sequence continues at coordinate 1,831 of DASRTO010000112.1, read as the reverse complement.
CGCTGCGCCAGGAGGCGCTCCGCCCCTTCCTGGCCTCCCACGCCGCGCTCCCGGTGACGCTGGTCGAGGGGCGCGCCGAGGAGGCGGTGGGCGCCGCCGACGCGGCGCTGGTGAAGAGCGGCACCTCCACGCTGGAGACCGCCCTCATGCGGCGGCCCATGGTGGTGGTCTACCGGATGGCCTGGCTCTCCTACCTGCTGGCGAAGCTCCTGGTGCGGGTGGCCCACTTCGCCCTGGTGAACGTGCTGGCGGGGCGGCGCCTGGTGCCGGAGCTGCTGCAGCGGGAGGCCAGCCCGGAGCGGATGGCGGAGGAGGTGGAGCGGCTGCTCCTGGACCCGGCCGCCCGCGAGGCGCAGCTCCGGGGGCTCGACGAGGTTCGCGGCTCGCTGGGCGGGCCCGGCGCCGCCCGGCGCGTGGCCGACGAGATCGCGAGGGTGCTCCTGTGAGCGGGCCGAGGCCGGCGCGCCCGGCGCTAGTGTGCCTGCCCACCTACGACGAGGCCGAGAACGTGGGCCCCATGGTGGAGGCCATCCTGGCGGCCACGCCGGAGGTGGACGTGCTGGTCATCGATGACAACTCCCCCGACGGCACCGGGCGCCTGGCCGACGCCATCGCCGCCCGCGAGCCGCGGGTCCAGGTGCTGCACCGCGCCGGGAAGGAGGGGCTGGGCAAGGCCTACCTGGCCGGCTTCGCCTGGGCGCTCGACCGCGGCTACGACCTGGTGCTGGAGATGGACGCCGACTTCTCCCACGACCCGCGGTACCTGCCGGCCATGCTGCAGAAGGCGCGCGAGGCCGACCTGGTGCTAGGGTCGCGCAACGTCTCCGGCGGCGGCACCGTCAACTGGGGCCTGGGGCGGAAGATCATCTCCCGGGGCGGCAGCCTCTACGCCCGCCTCATCCTGGGGCTCCCGGTCCGGGACCTCACCGGCGGCTTCAAGTGCTTCCGCCGGGAGGTGTTGGAGGCCATCGACCTTCCCACCGTGCAGTGCTCCGGCTACGCCTTCCAGATCGAGCTCACCTACCGGGCCTCCCGCAAGGGGTTCCGGGTCGCCGAGATCCCCATCGTCTTCGTTGACCGGCGGGTGGGGCAATCCAAGATGTCCCGGCGGATCGTCCTGGAGGGCATCCGCAAGGTGTGGTCCATCCGCTTCTCCCGCTTCGGGTAGCCCCATGCTCGGCGAGGTCGTCGGCTTCACCCTGGTGTCGCTCTCGGCAGTCCTGGTGGTGGTGGACCCGCTGGCGGCGGTGCCCTTCTTCCTGGCCATGACCGCCGAGGAGGAGCCCGAGGGGCGCCGCGACATCGCCCGCCGAGCCGCCGTGGCCGCCTTCCTGGTGCTGGCCGGCTTCGCGGTGGCCGGCGGGATCGTCTTCCGGGCCCTGGGCATCACCATGGCCGCCTTCAAGATGGCGGGCGGGGTATTGCTGCTCATCATGGCCGTCGACATGCTCCGTACCCGACCCTCGGCGGCGCGCATCACCGAGCCGGAGGTGGAGGAGGGGGCCGCCAAGGAGGACGTGGCCATCGTGCCGCTGGCCATGCCGCTCCTGGCCGGCCCGGGGTCCATCGCCACGGTGGTGGTGCTCATGGCCCGCGCCCGCCAGGAGGAGCTATGGCGCGCCGCCTCGGTCCTCTTCGCCATCGCCGTGACCTGCGCCGTCACCTGGCTGGTGCTGCGGAGCGCCTCCCGGGTGGACCGCGTGCTGGGCCGCACCGGCATGGCCCTGCTGCAGCGCGTGGCCGGCCTGCTGCTGGCGGCCATCGCCACCCAGTTCCTGGTGGACGGCCTCTCCGAGGCCTTCCCCCGCCTGCGCTCCATCCTGTGACCGGA
>DASRTO010000111.1:0-3536 GCA_035655915.1 Anaeromyxobacteraceae bacterium | reverse complement strand
TGATCGAGGAGATCGGCAGCGGTGATTGGGGTGAAGGCGGAAGGTCGTGGACCACCGCTGACATCAAGGCCCTTCAGGCCGGCAAGTCGACATGAGAGTCGATTAGCCGGAGCGCCGGGCGGCGGCCAACCTCCTGGACGCCTCCGGCCCGGCCCGCCGCTCGTGCTCCAGGAGCCAGCGCTTCCGCTCGAGGCCGCCGGCGTAGCCGGTGAGGCTGCCATCGGCGCCCACCACCCGGTGGCAGGGCACGGCGATGGCGACCGGGTTTCGGCCGTTGGCGAGGCCGACCGCCCGGGCCGCCCGCGGGAGGCCCAGCCGCGCCGCCAGCCCCGAGTAGCTCTCCGTCTCCCCCGCGGGGATCTCGCGAAGCGCCGCCCAGACGCGGCGCTGGAAGGGCGTCCCGCCGCCCTCCACGGGCACCTCCCCCAGCGCTCCGACGTCGCCCGCGAAGTAGGCGCGGGCGCGCGCGGTGAGGCCGAGCGGGTCCGGGGCGGCGCGCACCGTCGCGCCGCCCCCGAAGCGGGCCCGGAGGCGCGCCGCCATCCGATCCGGCGGGCCGAAGTCGAGCGCCACCAGCGAGCGCCCGTCCGAGGCCAGCGAGACCGGGCCCAGCGGCGAGTGGAACGAATCGAGGAGGATGTCCATGTCAGGCTCCTTTCCGGCGCGGCGCGGCTGCGTCCGCGCTCCACAGGTACATCGCCGCGTAGGCTCGCCAGGGCCGCCAGGCCTCGGCGCGCCTTGCCAGCGCCCCCGGCGAGGGGCGGAGCCCGCGCCGGGCGGCACCCCGCTGGAGGCCCAGGTCCGTCTCCGGAAACGCATCCGGCTCCCGCATGGCGCGCATGGCCACGTAGTGGGCGGTCCACCGGCCGACCCCGGGCAGCTCGGCGAGGCGCGACACCGTCTCGCCGAGGTCGCCCCGCCCTTCCAGCAAGGACGGGTCGCCGCCGGCGGCGGAGGCGAGCGCCCGCACCGCCGCGGCGCGGGCGCGGGTGAGGCCCAGCCGCTCCAGACGGGCCAGGGCGAGCCGCTCCGGACCGGGGAAGGCGACGGCACCGTCCGGCCCCCGATCGCCGTACGCCGCCGCGATGCGCCCGGCCAGGGTGCGCGCGGCCGCGACGCTCACCTGCTGCCCGAGGATGGCGCGGACGGCGAGCTCGAAGGGGTCCCACGCGCCCGGGACCCGCAGCCCGGGCCGGGCGGCCACGAGCGGCGCCAGCAGCGGATCGCGCGCCAGGTGGGCGCCGATGGCCTGGGCGTCGGCGTCGAGGTCGAAGAGCCGCCTCAGGCGCCCCACCACGCCGGGAAGCGCCGCCACGCGGGGCACGCGGATGGTGGCGACCAGGTGGCCTCCCCCCGGCGAGGGGCGGACGGCGATCGACCCCAGCGCGCCGTCGACGGCGATGGTCCGGCGGTACTCGCCGTCCTCCACCACCTCGACGCCGGGGATGGCGCGGGCCCCGAGGAACGCCAGCAGCGACGGCCACGCGAATGGCGCGGTGTGGTCCAGGCGCAGCGTCAGGCCGCCGCGGGGCCCCTCGAGCGCCGACCCGCGCCGCAGCGCACGCGGCGGCCGCCGGAAGGTCCGCCGCATCACCTCGTTGAAGCGGCGCAGGCTCCCGAATCCCGAGGCCAGCGCGACCTGGGCCATGGGCAGCGCGGTCTCGGCCAGGAGCCGCTTCGCGAACAGCACCCGCTGCGCCTGCGCCACCGCGACCGGGGGAGCGCCCACGTGGCGGGCGAAGAGCCGCCGCAGCTGCCGGCCGCCGACGCCGAGCCGCTCGGCGAGCGACTCCTCGTCGCCATCCTCGCCCCAGGCGCCCTCGGCGATGAGCGACAGCGCCCGGGAGACGGTGTTGGCGGTGCCGCGCCACCCCGCGACCCCGGGGGCCAGCTCGGGCCGGCAGCGCAGGCAGGGGCGGAAGCCGGCGGCGTGCGCGGCCGCGGCGCTGGGGAAGAAGACGCAGTGCTCGGGGCGGGGGGTCCGGGCCGGGCAGACCGGGCGGCAGAAGATCCCGGTCGTGAGGACGGCGGTGTAGAAGCGCCCGTCGAAGCGAGGATCGCGGGTCTGGAGCGCGCGGTAGAGGGCGTCGCGGTCCGGGGCGGGATGGGGAGTCCGGCTCGGCACGCGGCGATCATGGCGGGGCGGCACCGCCGCTGCCAGCCGTTTTCGGACCTCGACTCCCGCGGCCGAGCCGTCAGCGCACTCCGATCTGGAAGTCCGCCCCCTCCCAGCGCCCCGCCTCCGTCCAGCGGAACGTGAAGGCCACCTCGGCGCCGCGCGGCAGCGAGGCGGTCGGCAGGTCGGCCAGGTGCACGCCCAGCCCGCCGTCCCGGGTGGCCTCCTCGCCCACGGTTCGCCACCCGTCGGCGCTCCACCGCACCACCGCCGGCGCCAGCGTCTCCACCCGAAGGGTGCGCCCCGCCGGCAGGTCGCGCACCTTGTGGTTGAAGCGCCACTGGACCAGGCCGGAGGCGGTGCCGCGGCGCTGGTACCGCTCCACCGGCTGCGGCGGCGTGTCGAAGACGCGGCCGTCGGCGAGCGAGCGCACAAGCTTCAGGTACTCGGCGTGGGCCCATACCAGCGGCATGGCCGACCCGGCCGGGCGTCCCAGGAAGAGCTCCAGCTCCGGGAGGTCCGGAGCGTCCCAGGTCTGCTCCGGCAGCAGGCCCCCCTCGCCGGCCAGCCCCTCCATGGTGGCGAGGAGACGCTCGGCCTGGGCACGGTCCCCCAGCGCCAGGGCGTAATGGGCCCGCTCCCCGGTGAGGAGCGGCCAGGCCCGGCCCACGCCGGTGCCGTCGAAGGGGCGGCCGTCGGAGTGCTCCCCGTAGCCGTCGCCGTTGTAGCGGCGCCAGCAGGGGCCGGCCGGGGTCTCCACGCGGAGCAGCGAGTCCACCACCCGCACCGTGTCCCTCACCCGCGGATCGTCGGCGGCCCGGAGGCCGAAGCGGACCAGCGCCAGGGCGTCGGCGCTCACGATGGCGTCGGCCCGGGCCCGCTCCTCGCCCGGTGGCCGGTTCTTCACCGGGACCATGGCGCCACCGTCCCCGGCGTCGGAGGGGTTGATGCGCACGTAGTACCCCTTGACGCCGGCCGCCCGGGCCAGGGGCGTGTCGCGCACGTAGAGCCAGGCCTCCAGCCGGTCGTTCCAGGCGTCGGCGGTCTCGCGCAGGTAGGGAGCCAGGCCCGGCTGGCCCGCTGCCTCGGCCAGGTCGGCCGCCGCGAGCAGCGCGGCGATCTCGGCCGCCAGCGTGAAGGGCGTGTAGCCGCCGTCCTCCTCCCAGCGATCCTCCTGGGTCACCGGACCGTGGCGGACCAGGAAGGCGGCGGCCCGCCGGGCCATGGGCCAGAACCCGGCCGCCGACAGGTCCCCCTCCCGCAGCGCCCCCTCGCGGCGGGCCAGGTCCAGGAGGAGGATGGGCAACGCGGTCTCGTCCATCTGCACGCCCAGCCAGTAGGGGCGCCCCTCGGCCCACATGTTCTGCGGCCAGTGACCGTCGGCCTCCTGCGTGGCCGCCAGGTAGACCAGGGCCTCGCG
>DASRTO010000110.1:0-7375 GCA_035655915.1 Anaeromyxobacteraceae bacterium | reverse complement strand
GGGCGAGGCGCTGCTCGCCGACTTCGGCGGCCGCGACCGGCCGCTGGCCGCCGCCTCCTGAGGAGGAAAGCCGATGACCGCCGCCCCCGACCTCGAACCCTACCTGGCCGCGGGAATGGCCCGCGCCGACGCCGAGCGCCTCGCCGCCGACGCACCCGTCCCCTCGGGCGATCTGGCCCGCGACTGGGCTCCGCTCGAGCGCTGGCTCGGCGCCCGGGGCGAGGCGCTGCGGCGACTCCCGGCCAGGCCCGCGCGCACGGCCGCCGAGCAGGCGGCGGCGTCCGCCCTCCTCGACGGAGGCCGGCGCGCCCGCGAGGCCTTCCTGCGCCGGCACGCCGCCGCCGTCTACCGCCGGCTCACCGGTGACCTCGGCCTGGCGCTGCGGCTCCAGGACCTCGCCGGCGCGGCCGCGGCGGCCTTCCCCGGGCTGGTGCCTTCGCCAGGGGAGGTGGCGCGCGAGCGGGATCTCCTCCTCGTGCACCAGGACGGGCTGCAGATCGACCAGGGGATCCTCTTCGCCCACCTCTTCGCCGACCGCCGGACCGGCCTGCACCTCCTGCACGCCATGTCCCGCCCGACCCCCGCGGCGCTCGATCGGCTGGGAGCGTTCCGCGCCTCCGGCCGCGCCGAGCTCCCGTCCATGACGCTCGAGCGCCGGGGCGAGCTGGGGCGCATCACCTTCCACCACCAGGACTGGCTCAACGCCGAGGACGACGAGTACCGGGAGGCCCTGGAGACGCTGGTCGACCTGTGCCTGCTCGACGACGGGATCCGCGTGGGCGTGCTGCGCGGCGCCCCCATGGAGAAGCCCAAGTACGCCGGCCGGCGCGTGTTCGGATCCGGCATCAACCTGACGCTGCTCTACCGCGGCCGGATCTCCCTGGTGGGCTTCATGCTCGAGCGCGAGATCGGGCCGCTGGCCAAGATCCACCGCGGCCTGGCCCGGCCGGACTTCGAGCCGGACGGCGTCGAGGACCGCGCCGAGAAGCCCTTCATCGGCGCCGTCGACGAGTTCGCCATCGGCGGCCACTGCCAGATGCTGCTCGTCCTCGACCGGGTCATCGCCCAGCGCGGCTCGTACTTCAACCTGCCGGCCCGCAAGGAGGGCATCATCCCGGGCGTGGCCAACCTGCGGCTACCGCGCTTCGTGGGCGAGCGCGCGGCGCGCCAGGGCATCTTCTTCGACCGGCGCTTCCCGGCGGACAGTCCGGAGGGACGGCTCATCTGCGACGAGGTCGTGGACGGGGAGGCGGCCATGGAGGCGGCCATCGCCGCGGCGGCCGCCGAGCTCCAGAGCGCCGGGATCACCAGCCTGGTCGGCAACCGCCGCGCACTGCGAGTCGGGTCCGAGCCCCTCGACCTCCTCCGCGAGTACATGGCGGTCTACTCGCGCGAGCAGGCCTACTGCCTCTACAGCCCGGCCCTGGTCGAGAACCTGGTGCGGAACTGGAACGCGGCGGAGCGTCTCCGGTAGCCGGCCCCGCGGATCAGGCCTCGCGGCGCACGTACTCGAAGTCGACGGGTCGGCCCTTGATCCCCTGCCTGGGCGCGGCGATCCAGTTCGCCATCCGACGCGGGTCGAGGACCGGCTCCCGCATCAGGCTGCCCAGGAAGGCCTGGTCGGCCTCGCCGGGCAACCATTCGCCGAGCCCGGCCCTCCAGGCTTCCTCGGAGAGCGGAGCGCCGCTCGGGTCGGCGCGAAGGCCGGCGTGGACCCCGATGTGGCGGTGGAAGCGCCGGCTGGGCAGCCGCAGCTCGAAGGAGATGCCCTGGGCGGCGATGGCGCGGTTCCACTTGTCCACGCCGCGCTGGCAGTCCTCGATGTAGGCGTCGCGCATGAACTCGTTCATGGCGTTGCGCAGCGGGACGTCCTCGCGCACCAGCTTCCCGTCGCGGACCAGCTCCAGCGGGCGCGTTCCCTCCAGGGCCCGGTGGTCGGGGTAGCGCTCCTCGTTGGCCCGCCCCTTCAGGCCGGCGGCGAAGGAGGCGGCGGCGTTGGAGGACACCTCGCCGCCGAAAAGGTCCAGGCTGACCGAGTACCAGCGGTTCAGGTAGCGCTGCACGGTGGGCAGATCGATGAGCCCCAGGCGGCGCACCTGGTCCGGGTGCTCGACCCCGTGCTCCCGCATCCCCTGGGCGGTCCGCTCGACCACGCGCAGCACCCCGGTCTCGCCCACGAACATGTGGTGCGCCTCCTCGGTGAGCATGAAGCGGGTGGTGCGCGAGAGGGGATCGAAGGCGCTCTCCGCCAGGGCCAGGAGCTGGAACTTCCCGTCGCGGTCGGTGAAGAAGGTGAACATGAAGAAGGAGAGCCAGTCGGCGCAGGGCTCGTTGAAGGCCCCGAGGATGCGCGGCTTGTTCGGATCGCCGCTGCGCCGCTCCAGCAGCGCCTCGGCCTCCTCGCGCCCGTCGCGCCCGAAGTGGCTGTGGAGCAGGTAGACCATGGCCCACAAGTGGCGCCCCTCCTCCACGTTCACCTGGAAGAGGTTGCGGAGGTCGTAGACGCTGGGGCAGGTTTGTCCCAGGAGCCGCTGCTGCTCCACGCTGGCGGGCTCGGTGTCGCCCTGGGACACGATGAGGCGGCGCAGGGCGTTGCGGTGCTCGCCGGGAACCTGCTGCCACACCGGCTCGCCCATGAGGTCCCCGAAGTCGATGCGGCGGTCGGGCACCCGATCGGCCAGGAAGATGCCCCAGCGGTACTCCGGCATCTTCACGTAGCCGAAGTTGGCCCACCCGTCCGGCTCGACGCTCACCGCGGTGCGCAGCCAGACCTCGTCCTCCTGGAAGCCGGAGGGGCCCATCTGCCTCCACCAGCCGAGGAAGCTCGGCTGCCAGGCCTCCAGGGCGCGCTGCAGCCTGCGGTCAGAGGCGAGGTCGACGTTGTTGGGGATCCGCTCCTGGGAGATCTCCGCCATGGCTCAGCAGCGCCTCCACTCGAATTGCGGCCGCCCCGGCTTGCCGTACAGGGTCAGGGCGCCGCGCTCGCCCACCGCGTTGGGGCGCTGGAAGATCCAGTTCTGCCAGGCGGTGAGGCGGCCGAAGATCTTGGTCTCCAGGGTCTCGGGGCCGCCGAAGCGCAGGGAGGCCTCCATGCCGGTCAGCGCGTCGGGCGACAGGCTGGCGCGCTCCTCGATGGCGACCCGCACCTCGTCGTCCCAGTCGATGTCGTCGGGGGCGAAGGTGACCAGCCCGGCGGCGGTCGCCGCCGCGGTGTCGAGCGGGCCGGGATCCGCGAGAAGCCCCTTCACCCGCCCCGGCTCCCCGAGGAAACGGCACTGCAGGCGGGACAGGCCGTTCCCGGCGCAGAGCGGGCCGGCGTTCATCGGCGACAGCGCCACCGCCACCCCCGCGGCGTCCTTCATGTAGACGCGGTCGCTGGCCAGCGCCAGCTCCAGGAGCGACCCGGCGAAGCAGGAGCCGGGCTCGACCAAGGCGAAGAAGCTCCGGGCGGAGAGGTCGAGGCGCTTCAGGACCCGCCGCATGTGGAGCACCACCTCGCGCACCAGCCCGTCGTCCGCGTGGGTCGCCAGCATCCGGTCCACCGCCAGCACCGCCGCGGCCGACCCCTCGGTGCGCAGCGCCACCACCCCGACGGTGGGGTGGTTGAACCGCAGGTCCAGCAGCGCGTCGTCCAGCTCGCGGAAGGCGCGCAGGGCCCAGGCCCCGGCCCCGGCCTCCGCCAGGGCGCCCGGGGTCTCGGGCTCGCGGCCCTCCGGGGCGCGAACCAGGAGCGTGGCGGTGCGGGCCGGCGCGTCCACCCGCAGCGAGACGAAGCGGTACTCGCTTCCCGCTTCCGAGCGGCGCACCTCCAGCGGCGGCAGCGCCAGCGGCCGGAAGGGGCGGCGGCGGCTGCGCGCCACCATGGCCTCCAGGCGCCGCCTCACCGCCCCGTCGAAGGCCGCCCGCGGCGCCGCCTCGTCGACGAGGCCCCACTCCACGGCGCGCTTGCCGCGCACCCCCTCGGCCAGCGTCGAGAACGCGTCGGCCAGGTCGCGCCGCACCCGGCGTTTGTCCACCACCCGCGTCAGGCCGCCGGTGCCGGGGAGCACCGCCAGGAGCGGAATCTCCGGCAGGCTCACCGCGCTCGAGCCGTCGTCCACCAGCAGCATCTCGTCGCAGGCGATGGCCAGCTCGTAGCCGCCGCCGCTGGCGGTACCGTTCAGGGCAGCCAGGGTGGGGACGCCGCTCTCCGCGGAGAGCTCCTCCAGCCCGAGGCGGGTCTCGTTGGTGTACTTGCAGAAGTTGACCTTGAAGCCGTGGGAGCATCCGCCCAGCATGTAGATGTTGGCGCCGGACGAGAAGACCCGCTCCTTGCCCCCGGTCAGCACGAGCGCCCGGACCTGGGGCTGCTCGAAGCGGATGCGTTGCAGGGCGTCGGCCAGCTCGATGTCGACGCCCAGATCGTAGGAGTTGAGCTTGAGGGCGTACCCCCCGGGCGTCCCGGGCGGGCGCAAGCCCCCGTTCTCGTCGACGTCCATGACCAGCCGGGCCACCGCCCCTGCCCCTCCGTGCCCCTCCGGGAACTGGAGCCGCCAGTGGCGGTAGCGGTCGGGGTGGGTCTCGAAGCGAAGGACTGGTTCGTCCACGGGGCTGCCCGTCATGGCGGTAAACTAGTACGATAATACCTGATACGGATCAAGAACCCCCGTCCGGGGGCCGCCGGGCGGAGGGTAGCCCGGGACCCCCGGCTTGAACCACGGGCGGCCGATCACATAGGAGTAGCGAGACGCCGCCCCCGGGGAGCGGGAATCGCAGGCCCATCCGAAGCGCCCTCTAAGGAGGAAGCCACCATGACCTCGTTCCGTTCCGCGCCTCGCCGCGTCGCCGTCGTCTTGGGAGCGGCCGGCGCCCTCGCCGCCGCGCTCTCGGCGGCCGGCCCGGCCCTGGCCGACCGACCCAAGGTCCGGATCGGCCTCATGCTGCCCTACACCGGCACGTACGCAGCGCTCGGGAACGCCATCACCAACGGCTTCAAGCTCTTCGTGGCCGAGAGCGGCGGCAAGCTGGGCGGCAGCGAGGTCGAGTACTTCACCGTCGACGACGAGTCCGATCCCGCCAAGGCGCCCGACAACGCCAGCAAGCTCATCAAGCGCGACCATGTGCACGTGCTGGTGGGCACGGTCCACTCGGGGGTGGCCCTGGCGATGGCCAAGGTGGCCCGCGACAACGACACCCTCCTCGTCGTCCCCAACGCCGGCGCCGGCGACCTCACCGGCCCGCTGTGCGCACCCAACATCTTCCGCACCTCCTTCACCAACTGGCAGCCCGGCTACGCCATGGGCAAGGCGGCCCTGCAGCAGAAGAAGAAGACGGCGGTGACCTTCACCTGGAAGTACGCCGCCGGCGACGAGATGGTGGGCGGCTTCAAGGAGGCCTTCGAGGCCGGCGGCGGCAAGGTGCTGAAGGAGCTGTCGCTGCCCTTCCCGCAGGTCGAGTTCCAGTCATACCTCACGGAGATCGCCGCGCTGAAGCCGGACGTGGTCTTCGTCTTCTTCGCCGGCGGCGGGGCGGTGAAGTTCGTGAAGGACTACGCCGCGGCCGGCCTCAAGGCCAGCATCCCGCTCGTCGGGACCGGCTTCCTCACCGACGGCACGCTCAAGGCCCAGGGCGAGGCGGCCGAGGGCGTCCTCACCACCTTGCACTACGCCGACGACCTCCAGAACCCGAAGGACAAGGCGTTCCGCGCCGCCTACCAGAAGGCGTACGGGTCGGAGGCCGACGTCTACGCGGTGCAGGGCTACGACGCGGCGCAACTGCTCGCCGCCGGGCTCATCGCCGTGAAGGGAGACCTGGGCAAGCGCAAGGCGCTCATCGCCGCCATGGAGTCGGCCAGGATCGACAGCCCGCGCGGCCCCATGACGCTCTCGAAGGCGCACAACCCCGTGAACGACTTCTACCTGCGGCGGGTCGAGGGAGGGCGCAACAAGGTCGTCGGCATCGCCGCTCCGGCACTGGCCGACCCGGCCCGCGGCTGCAAGATGTGAGCCCCCGGGGCGCACCGGGAACTCCCCGCGCGCCCGCGTTCCCCGGCCGTGGACGTCCACACCCTGCTCATCCAGCTCCTGAACGGCGTCCAGTACGGCCTGCTGCTCTTCCTGGTCGCCAGCGGCCTGACGCTCATCTTCGGCATCATGGGCGTCATCAACCTCGCCCATGGCAGCTTCTACATGGTCGGGGCCTACATGGCCTTCGCCTTCTCCTCGGCGACGGGGAGCCTTCTCGCCGGGGTGGTGATGGGCCTCGGCATCTCGGTGGCCCTGGGCCTGGCCCTCGAGTGGGGGCTGTTCAGCCGGCTCTACCACCGCGACCACCTCGACCAGGTGCTGCTCACCTACGGGCTCATCCTGGTGTTCGAGGAGCTGCGCAGCCTCCTGGTGGGCAACGACGTGCACGGGGTGGCGGTGCCCCCGCTGCTGAGCGGATCGATCCCGCTCACCTCCACGCTGAGCTACCCCGTCTACCGGCTCCTCATCTCGGTGGTCTGCCTGGCCGTCGCCGTCCTGCTCTGGGTGCTCATCCAGCGCACCCGCCTCGGCATGATGATCCGCGCCGGCGCCTCGAACCGCGAGATGGTCCAGTCGCTGGGGCTCAACATCCGGCTCATCTACCGGCTGGTCTTCGCGCTGGGGGTGGCCCTGGCGGCGCTGGCCGGCATGGTCGCCGCGCCGGTGTCCTCGGTCTATCCGGGCATGGGGACCCAGGTCCTCATCATCTGCTTCGTGGTGGTGGTCATGGGAGGCATCGGCTCGGTGCGGGGCGCGCTGATCGCGGCGCTGCTCATCGGCGTGGTCGACACCTTCGGCCGCGTCTTCGTCCCCCAGGCCGCCGGCGTCACCGTGTACCTCATCATGGCGGCGGTCCTGCTGTGGAGGCCCGAGGGCCTCTTCCGCAGCATATGAGATCGCCCGCCGGAGGGGCGCGGTGAGGCGCCGGACCGTCGCGCTCGCGGTGGCGGTGGCGCTCCTCGGGCTCTTCCCGCTGACCGGCCTCGGCTTCTACGTCGAGCTCGTGACCAAGGTGATGATCCTCAGCATCTTCGCCATGAGCCTCGACCTGCTGGTGGGCTGCACCGGCCTGGTGTCGCTGGGCCACGCCGCCTACTTCGGGATCGGGGCCTACGCGCTGGCGCTCGCCGCGCCGAGGTACGAGGCCGCCAGCCTGTGGCTCACGCTGCCCGCGTCCGTCGCCCTGGCCGGGCTGGCGGCGCTCCTGGTCGGGGCCTTCGTCGTGCGCGTGAAGAGCATCTACTTCATCATGGCCACGCTGGCCTTCGCCCAGATGTTCTACTTCCTCTTCCACGACACCGAGTTCGGCCGCGGGTCCGACGGGGTGGCCATCAACTTCCGGCCGGCTGCCCGCCTGGGCGCCTTCGAGC
>DASRTO010000109.1:0-9873 GCA_035655915.1 Anaeromyxobacteraceae bacterium | reverse complement strand
GTTTCGCGCCTTGCAAGCAAGGCGCATCCTCTATATCACACCTTCCACAGGGGGCCGAATTTCCGGGTCTTTCTGGAGCGCGGCCCCGCCCCCCGCCAAGCCCATGAACCGACGCCGCAAGCCCGCCGAGACCCGGCGCGTCCCGGCCGGGAAGAGACCCCGGCCCAGGCGAGAGGCGCGTCCGGCCGCCGCGGCCGGCGAGGCTCGGGAGGAGGTCGAGGTGCTCCCGGCGGAGGAGCCCGGGGACGTCCAGGCCGAGGTCCTTCCCGCAGTCGAGGCCGAGGAGCTCCCTGGCGGCGACGGGGAGCCCCTCCCCGGCCCGGCCGAGGCGCCGGGTCCCAAGGCCTTGCCCGCCCCGCGGCGGGACCGGGAGCTCGAGGGCGGGCTGGTCCGCTACGATCCGCTCCGCGCCTACATGGCCGAGGTGGCCCGCCATCCGGTGCTCTCCCGCGAGGAGGAGCACCAGCTGGCGGTGCGCTACTACCAGACCGGCGACGTGCAGGCCGCCTACCGGCTGGTGGCCTCCAATCTGAGATTGGTGGTGAAGATCGCCCACGAGTACCGGCGCGCCGCCTTCCAGGTGCTGGACCTGGTCCAGGAGGGCAACATCGGGCTCATGCAGGCGGTGCAGAAGTACGACCCCTTCCGCGGCGTGAAGCTCTCCACCTACGCCGCCTGGTGGATCCGCGCCTACATCATCCGCTTCCTCATGGACAACTGGCGGCTGGTGAAGCTCGGCACCACCCAGGCCCAGCGCAAGCTCTTCTTCAACCTCTCCAAGGAGCGGGAGAAGCTCCTGGCCCGCGGCATCGAGCCCACGCCGCGGCTCCTGGCGAAGAACCTCCGCGTCGAGGAGAAGGACGTGGAGGAGATGTCGATGCGCATGGGGAGCGACGACCTGTCGCTCGACGCCCCCGCCCGCGGCGACGAGGACTCGGCCGAGAGCCGGCTCGACCGGCTCTCGGCGGCCGCGCCCGCCGCCGACGAGCAGATCGGCGACGAGGAGCTGCGCCGCGTCTTCCGCGAGAAGCTCATGGCCTTCGCCGGCACCATCACCGACGAGCGGGAGCGGGCCATCTTCCAGGAACGGCTGCTGCCGCCGGAGGGCGTCGAGCCCCGCACCCTCCAGGAGATCGGGGGGCGCTTCAACCTGACCCGCGAGCGGGCGCGCCAGATCGAGGCCAAGCTCACCGCGCGGCTGCGCGAGTACCTCCAGGCCGAGATCCCCGATTTCGAGCTGCTGGGCCCGCCGGAGTGAGCGCTAGTCCAGGGGCAGGTCGAGCCGTCGCAGGAGGTCCTGGAACCGCCGGTCGCCCCGGACCTTGCGAAGGAGCTGGTCGGTCTTCACGTATCCCATGCCGGTGTCGCGCTGCACCCGCGCTCGCTCCAGCCATTCGAAGGCGCGGTCGGCCTCGCCGCGCCAGGCGTGGATCTCGGCGATCTGGTAGGCGCTGTCGGCGGCGTTCCGGGCGACGAGCTGATCGAGCGCCGCCTGCGACTCCCGGGGACGACCGAGGTCGTGCTGCGCCAGCGCCGTCCCCGTCCACCGGACCCACGGCAGCTCGGCCCGCTCGGCCACCTCCAGCGCGCGGGCCGGTTGCCCCACCGCCACCCAGTCGGCGGCCAGGAAGTACCGGGCCGGGTCCGCCCGCGGGGAGATCTCGAGCGCGTGCAGCAGGGCGGCGCGGCCGCGCTCGTGGTCGCCCGCGGCGAACCGCGCCTGCCCCAGGTACATCCAGGGAACCGCCCAGAGCGGATCGATCTCGGTGGCGCGCTCGATCTCGGCGCTGGCTTCGGCCGCCCTGCCCAGCGCCAGCAGCAGGGCCCCGGACTGCAGCGCCGCGGCCGCATCGCCCGGGCCGAGCTCCCGCGCCCGCTGCACGTCGGCCTGGGCGCCCCTCCAGTCGAGCAGGAAGGTGCGCCGGAGCCTGGCGCGCTCCACGTAGCCCTGGGGGAGGCCCGGCGCCAGCTCGACGGCCCGATCCGCCGCCTCCAGGCCGCGGCGCCGCCGCGTCTCGAGCGTTCCCTCCCCGCTCATGGCCTCGATCCAGTAGATGGCCTGCGCCAGCCCCACCCACCCCAGGGCGAAGTTGGGATCCAGCGCGACCGCCCGCTCGCAGGCCTCCAGGCCCCGCTTGGCGTCGCCGATCTTGCCGGAGCGGAGAAGATCCCTCCCCAGGAGGACCTGCGTGAACGCCTCCGGGCTTCCGGGGGCGCTGCCCCGCGTCGTCCACCCTTCCGCCGCCAATCGCACGCGCAGCGCCTCGACGACCTCCCGCGCGATCTCGTCCTGGAGGGCGAAGATGTCGACGAGCTCGCGGTCGAAGCTCCGCGCCCAGAGGCGGCTGCCGTCGGCGATGCGCACCACGCCGGCCGTCACCCGGACCCGCTGGCCCGACTTCTGCACGCTCCCCTCGAGGACATGGGCCACGCGAAGCTCCCGGCCGATCTCGGCCAGGCGCACGTCCTTGCCCTTGAAGTAGAAGGACGAGGTCCGGCCGGCCACGCGCAGCCCGTCCACCTGGGCCAGCGCGTTCAGGATCTCCTCCGCGATCCCGTCGGCGAGGTAGCCCTGGTCGTGAGCCGGGCTGGCGTCCGCGAAGGGCAGGACGGCGATCGACGGCGTGGCGCCGGCGTCGGCCTCCGGCTCGCCGGGATGCCGGGCGCGCCAGCTCGGGGAGAGCAAGAGGGCGGCCGCGGCGGCCGCGAGCGCGCCCGCGACCAGGCCCAGGACCGCGGGCCGGCCCATGCGGCGGCGGACGCGCACCGGAGCCGGGAGATGGCTCGGGCGATCCAGCTGGTCGCGGATGCCGGCCAGCGCCTGGAGCAGGACGCTCCCGTCCCGCGGCCGGCCCACCGGCGCCTTGGCCAGCATCCGCCCCACCAGCTCGCCGAGCGTCGGGACCTCCGGGGTCTCCAGGCGCGGCGCGGGGCTCGACGAGGCGAGCGCCGCCGCGTCCAGGAAGGGCACCTTCCCCGACAGCATCTCGAAGAGCATCGCTCCCAGCGCGAAGACGTCGGTGCGCTCGTCCTCGGGCGCCCCGGCCATCTGCTCCGGCGCCATGTAGGCCGGCGTTCCCCCATCCTGCCGCCGGCGCCCGAACAGATGGGCCAGCCCGAAGTCCAGCACCTTCACCTGGCCGTCCTGGCACAGGAAGACGTTCCCCGGCTTCAGGTCGCGGTGGACCACGCCGCGCGCGTGGGCGTGGTCGAGCCCCTTCGCCACCTCCAGGGCGATGCGCACCGCCTCGGCCACGGGGAGCGCCCCCTCCGCCAGCCGCTGGGCCAGGGTCCGGCCGTGGAGCAGCTCCAGCACCAGGTAGGGCCCCTGCTCGGCCCGGCCGGCGTCGTGGAGCGTGAGGATGTTGGGGTGCTGGAGGCGGGCCGCCGCCTCGGCCTCCTCCTGGAGGCGGCCCTCCCGCGCCGCGACCCCCGCGCCGGCCCGCACCGCCTTGAAGGCCACGCTGCGCCCCAGCTCGCGATCCCGCGCCTCCCAGACCACGCCGAAGCCGCCGCGGCCGAGCTCCCGCACCAGCTCGAACCGCCCCACGACGACACCGGCCCGAAGCGTCCCCTCCCAGGCCCGCGCCGCCTCGGGCGCGGCGGCGATCTCCTGGAGCAGGGCGGTCAGCGTCCCGGGCCGGACGGCCTGCGACGCATCGTCATCACCCGCCCGTCTCGCCACTCCCGGGGAGCCTAGCAGCCCGGCCGGCCCGGTGTCACCGGGGGCTCCTGATCAGCCCGGTAGCCGCGCCAGCAGCCGCCGCGCCTGGAAGTGCGCCAGCGCGATGATGGGAGCCATGGTGTGGCTGGAGGCGCTGGAGGGGTAGCCGCCGGAGTCCAGCACCAGCACGTCCCGCGCGCCGTAGACCCGTCCCTCGGGGTCGGCGGCGCCGTCGCGCTCGGAGGGTGCCATCCGCACCCCGCCCTGCTGGTGGGCGCTGATGAGCGGCACCGTGGCTGGGAGGAACCCGATGGCGTCGATGCGGGAGAGGTCGGCCTCCGAGGTGATCGAGACCGGCCGGGCGTCGCTCACCACCACCTCGCGCGCGCCGGCGGCCAGGAAGAGGCGGGCCGCGGCGCGGGCGGCGGCGCGGTAGCGGGCGCGCTGCTCGTCCGAGAGCTGGTAGTGGATCCGCAGGCGCCCGGAGCGCTCCACCTCCACCCTCCCCTGGGGGTCGTCGGGGAGCAGGCAGAGCGCCCCGGCCACGCGCGGGAAGCGCCGCATGTCCTCCTTCCCGGCCGCGCCCAGCCGCGGCATGAAGCTGGCCACGACGCCGGGGGTGGCCCCGATGGACTCGAGGCGGAACCCCCACCAGCCGTGCTCCGGATCGTCCTCGAGCTCGAACTCGGTCACCGCGAACGACTGCGGGATGCCGCGGAAGAAGCGCACCTCCTCGTCGAACCAAGCCGCCACCGGCAGCTGCGGCTGCAGCGAGAGGTGCCGGCCCACGTGCCGGTTGCCGATCCCCGAGCGCAGCAGTAGCTGCGCCGACCCCACCGCGTTGGCCGCCAGCACCACCACCCGCGCCCGGATCGCGAACTCGTCCAGCTCCCGGTAGCCGTCCGGGTCGAGCCGCCTGGCCCTGACGGTCTTCAGCTCCTGCCCGGCGCCCTCGACCGCCACCGCCCGCGCCCGGGTGAGGAAGCGCGCCCCGGCCGCCACCGCCCCCGGCACCGCCACGAAGCGCGGGTTCCTCTTGGCGTCCACCGGGCAGCCCAGGCCGCAGGCCCCGATCCCGGCGCAGCCTACCCGGTTGTGGAGCATCACCTCGCCGCGCCAGCCCAGGGCCTGCGCCCCTTGCCGGAGCAGGCGGTTGTTCCGGTTGAAGAGCGGGCCGCCGGGGTCGGGGCGGTTGGCGGACAGGTCGGCCAGGGCGCGCGCCTGGAAGGGCACCAGCGCCTCCGGCGAGAGGTCGGAGAGCCCGAAGCGCCGTTGCCAGTGGCGCAGCACGCCCTCGGGGATGGGCACCACGTCGCACTGGTTCACCACCCCGCCGCCGCCCAGCACCCGCCCCTGCTGCACGCTGATGGAGAGGTCGGCGGTGGCCCGCCCGCCGCGGTCCATGTAGAGCTGGTCGAACATGCGGCCGTCCCGCTGGGTGAGCTGCCGGCCGGTGTAGTCCGCCCCCTCCTCCAGCACCACCACCTCCCGCCCGGCGGCGGCCAGGTCCCAGGCCACGGTGGCCCCGGCGCTGCCCGACCCGACGACGCAGACCTCGGCGGTCAGGCCCGCTGGGGCCGCCGTCCGGGAGAGGTCGGTGATCGAGCCCGCCACGGCCTGCCTCACTGGACCAGCGGCCCCTCGTAGCCGATGTACGGCCACACCTCGGGCCGGTCGTAGAAGACCAGCGCCAGGAACCGCCTCAGCGCCAGGGCCAGCTGCCGGCGCACCAGGCCGCCCTCGACCCAGCGCTCGAAGTGGGCCAGGCCCTCGGGGGCCGGCAGGTGGCTGAAGGTGACCGCCCGCCCCTCGAAGACCACCGGCCCGTACTCCAGCAGGAAGAGCCCCTTCTTCAGATCGCCGCGGTTCCAGTCCGGCTCGTCGGCCAGGAACCCGTCGAAGCTCCGCGCCAGGTCCAGGTCCTCGGCGCCGACGGAGAACCCGCCCTGCCGCGGGAAGAGGGCCAGGGCGAGCTGCCGGAGGGTCCGGTACTCGTGGTCGGAGAGGCAGCGCAGCCCGGCCACCGGCGGCGCGCGGCCGCGCAGCCAGGCGAGCGCCCCACCCCCCATCAGGACCGCGCCTCCTGCCCCGAGCGCGATTCCGAGGAAGCGCCGGCGTGAGAAGATGGAGCGCCCGTCCATTCCGCGATCCTGGAGGTTGACGATGCGTATCACGCAGATCGACCTTTGGCACGTCGCCATACCCACCAGGGTTCCCTTCAGGCCGGCGTGGATCCCGGGCCTGCCCCAGACCGCCAACCGCTTCGACCTCATCCGGCTCAGGACCGCGTCGGGCCTGGAAGGCTGGAGCGCCGGCGTCGCCATCGCGCGCGAGCGGTCGGGGCTGGGATCGCTGCTCGGCCCCTACCTGCTGGGCGAGCGGGCCGACGACATCCCCTCGGTCCGCCAGCGCCTGCGCGAGATGAGCTACCTCGGCATCCGCGCCGGGTGGATCGAGCCGGCCTGCTGGGACATCGTGGGCAAGAGCCTGGCCCGACCGGTCTGGGCGCTCCTCGGCGGCCGCGGCGGCGATGTCCGGGTGTACGCCTCCACCGGCGAGCTCAGGACCGGCGCCCAGCGGGTGAAGGAGGTCGAGGCCCGGCTCGCCGAGGGGTTCGAGGCCGTCAAGCTGCGCGTGCACGCGGCGACCCTCGAGGAGGACCTGGCCCAGATCCGGGAGACGCGCCGGGGGGTCGGGGCCGGCCCGGTGCTGGCCGCCGACGCCAACCAGGGCTGGCGGGTGGCCGCGGTGGCCGACGCCCCGAGCTGGGACGAGGCGCGGGCCCTGGCCTTCTGCCGTGAGGCCGAGGCCCAGGGCCTGGCCTGGGTGGAGGAGCCGCTGCCCTTCGACGACTACGGGGCCCTGGCGCGCCTTCGCGCCGCGGTGGGGGTGGACCTGGCCGGCGGCGAGCTGAACGGCCAGGGCCTCCCCGAGTTCGGCGTCATGCTGGAGAAGGGCTGCTACGACCTGTACCAGCCGGACGCCACCTTCGTGGGCGGCATCGCCGAGGTGTGGGGGATCGTGCGGCGGGTCCGCGCCGCTGGCGTCCGCTACTCGCCCCACACCTGGACCAACGGCATCGGCTTCGCCGTGAACCTGCAGCTGCAGGCCGCTTCGCCCTGGCGCGACGAGACCTGGCTGGAGTACCCCACCGATCCCCCGTCGTGGACCGTGGAGGCGCGGGACGGGATCCTGGAGGCGCCCTGGCTCCAGCGGGGCGGGCTGGTCCGCGTGCCGGACGCGCCGGGCCTCGGGTTCGAGGTGAGCCGGCGCGCGCTGCGCCGCTTCGGGCGGCACGTCTTCCGCGCCACCCGGGGCCGCGTGGCGCTCTCGGCGGTGCTGGAGCGCGGCCTGCGGGCCGCCCGGGAGGCCGGCGCCGCCCGGGAGGCCCGGCTGGCGGCCCGCGCCTCCGAGGTGGAGCGCTCCGGCGGGGAGCCGTGGCGGCTGGCCATCGCCTGACCCGGCGCGGCGCGGGGTAGACTGCCGGCCCATGAGCGACGAGGCCCGGGCGCCGCCTCCCCATGGGAGCGAGCAGCCATCTCCCTCCGGGAGAGGGCACCAAGAGCCCTCGGAAGCCACGGAGGGTGAGGGCCCCGACCACCTCCTCTCCCGCCGTGGCTGGATCGCGGTGGCGGCGGCGGTCGCCGCCGCCAACCTGCCCCTCCTCCACCACCTGGTGCGCGGCGAGGCGCCGGTCTCGGTGGCGGGGCCCGAGTACCACGACGACTTCCAGCGGGAGCGCATCGGCCCCGACTGGTTCGCCGCCGGCGGGCAATGGCGGATCCGCGACGGCGAGCTGTGGTCGCCGGGCGTGAAGAACAACCCGCTCTGGCTGCGCATGCGGCTCCCGCGCGACGCAGCCGTCGAGTTCGACGCCCGCTCGGAGACCGGCGCCGGTCCGCGCGCCGGCGACATCAAGTTCGAGATCTTCGGCAACGGCCGCGACCACGCCTCGGGGTACGTCTGCATCTTCGGCGGCTGGGGCAACCAGATCTCGGTCATCGCCCGCCTGGACGAGCACGGCGCCGACCGCCGCGAGCGGCGCGACGTGAAGGTGGTCCCCGGCCGCTCCTACCACATGCGGGTGGAGCGCGCGGGCCGCGAGCTGCGCTGGCTGGTGGACGGCGAGCTCTTCCTCACCTTCGACGACCCGCGGCCCCTGGAGGGCCGGGGCCACGACCGGTTCGGCTTCTCCTCCTGGCAGGCCGACGTCTTCTTCGACAACCTGCGCATCCGACCGTTGTGACCGGTCCGGCCGGCGATGGAACGGAGCCGCGGCCGTCGCGCCTCCGCCATCAGGGCGAGTCGACCACGGTGGGCGACTCGTCGCGAGGCGGCCTCGTCCCGGCGGGCCGCGGCCAGGCCCGGGCGTGCTGGAAGGCTGCGCCGGAGACGGTCAGGACCGCCAGCAGCGTCACCAGCGCCACCGGGTGGCTCGCCAGCGCCCGCGCCGGCGCCCAGTCGGAGGCCGCGCCCATGAGCCCCGCCGCCAGGAGCGCCGCGCCCAGGCCGGCGGCGGTCACCGCCGCCACCCAGCGCGCGAGCCCCAGCGCCAGGAGCCCCCCTACCGCCAGCCCCAGGAGCCCGTACCAGGGCTGTCCAGCCTGGGGGAGCGCCGAGCCGAGCAGCGTCCCCGGCACCGCGCCGGCGGCGAAGATGAAGAGCGGGGGGTAGAGGCCGGCCAGCACGCCCAGCGCCGCCGCGCCGGTCGCGCCGACCAGCAGGGCGGGGACCCTCACCGTTCCGTCGATCCATCCCGCCAGCACCGCCCCGGCGGCCAGTCCCACCAGGGCGCCCCCGCCCACCGCCAGCGGCCGCCGCCACCGGGACCCGAAGCCCAGCACCGCCGCGCCGGCGAGGATCGAGCCGGCGGCCACCGGCCACGGCAGGCGGCCGGTCGCCTCCACCAGGTCCGGCAGCCGGCGGACGGCGGTGGCGTAGGCCTGCCAGGGAATGGCGGAGGCCAGGGGGATCATCGCGCCAGGAGCCCGAACACCACCGCCACCGCCAGGACGACGAGGCCGATGGCTCCCACCGCCAGGGCGCCCGGCTCGGGCCGCAGGCGACGCGCGGCGGCCTCGGCCGCGGCCCGGTCCGCCCCCGCGATCGAGGGGTCGGCGAGCAGCGCGCGGGCCTCGCCCCGGGCGCCGCGCCAGTCGCCGCGCTCGAGGAGCGCCTGCAGCCTGGCCGCGCGCTCCGGCGTCCGCTCCTTCCGGGCCATTGGCCCGCGACAATACCAGAGGGCGCCCGTGCGGGGGACGAGCCCGCTGCCGCCCGGCGGCGCGGCCTCGGCGCTACCCGGCGAGGCCGAGCAGCCGGTACACCGTCCGCGGCCGCTCCTTGCCCTTCACCGCCACCTCGCGCGGCGGGGAGAGGCGGGCCAGGTCTCCCAGCCGGGTCGCCACCTCCACGTCCACGATCACCTCGTCCCGGTCCGCCACCGCCTGGAGCCGGGCCGCCAGGTTGACCGGATCGCCAACGGCGGTGAAGCTGCGCTTGCTCCGCGAGCCCAGCGCCCCCACCACCGCCTGGCCGCAGGTGACGCCCACGCCGATGCCGAACCCGGCCCGGTGCTCGGCCAGGAGGAGCGACTCCTCGGCGAAGCGGCGCGCCCCATCCTGCATGGCCAGCGCCGCCCGGCAGGCCCGGGCCTCGTTGGCCTGGCGAAAGCCCCGCGCCCCGAAGAGCGCCAGGAGCGAGTCCCCCATGAACTTGTCGGCCCAGCCGCCCTCGGCCGCCACCGCCCGGTCCAGCGTGTCGAAGAGGGCGTTCATGACGGCGACGGCGGTCTCCGGGTCGATGCGCTCGGTGAGCGGCGTGAAGCCGCGCACGTCGGCGAACACCACCGCGATGTCGCGGCGCTCGTGGGTCTCGTCCAGGGTCCCCACCCGCCGCTCCACCGCCTTGCGGCAGCGGAGCCCGAGCTCCACCGGGTCGATGGGCTTCCACAGCGCGTCGTCGGCCCCGAGCTGCAGCGCCGCCACCGCCGGGGCGCGCTCCATCACTCCGGTCACGAAGACGATGGCCGCCTCGGCGGTGCGCGGGTCGCTGCGCAGCCCCCTCACCACGTCCAGGCCGCTCATGCCCGGCAGCACGTAGTCCACCAGGAACAGTTCCGGCGCGCCGGCGCCGGCCACGCTGGCGAAGGCGGTCCCGGCGTCGCCGGCCGCCACCACCTCGAAACCGGCCGCCCCGAGCGCGTCGCCCAT
>DASRTO010000108.1:0-1994 GCA_035655915.1 Anaeromyxobacteraceae bacterium | reverse complement strand
GATCTGGACAGGTTCGGCTACCAGCTCCTGCGGCGCGACCCGTCGTCGTTCACGCCGCTCCCGGACGGGCGGTCGCTGCTCATGGGGCCGGACGCGGAGGCCACCCGGCGCGAGGTGGCGCGCTTCTCGGCGCGCGACGCCGCGCGGCTCCCCGCCTGGGAGGCCATGCTGCTGCGGGTGGCCTCCTTCCTGGAGCCGCTCCTCGACGAGACCCCGCCCGACCCGTGGTCGATGCGCCCGCGCGACCTGTGGCGCCTCGCGCGCATCGGCTGGCGCTTCCTCAGGCTCGGATCCGACGGGCCGCGGGCGGTGGAGATCCTCTCCGGCGCCGCCCGCCCCATCCTCGACCGCTGGTTCGAGTCCGAGCCCCTCAAGGTGACGCTGGCCACCGACGCCATCATCGGCGCCATGGCCTCGCCCTCGACGCCCGGCACCGCCTACGTGCTCTTCCACCACGTCATGGGGGAGTGCCTGGGCGCGCAAGGGGTGTGGGGCTACGTCCGGGGCGGCATGGGCTCGCTCCCGGAGGCCATCGCCGCCTCGGCGCGCATGGCCGGCGCCGAGATCCGGGCCGGGGCCCCGGTGGAGCGCATCCTGGTCCGCGAGGGGCGGGCCCGGGGAGTGGCGCTCCGGGGCGGCGAGGAGATCCACGCCGCGCGGGTGGCCTCCAGCGCCGACGCCGCGGCGACCTTCCTGCGCCTGGTGGGCGAGGCGCACCTCCCGGCGGAGTTCGCCGAGGCGGTGCGGAGCATCGACTACTCGAGCGCGTCCATGAAGATCAACCTGGCGCTCTCGGAGCTTCCCGAGTTCACGGCCCGACCGGGCCGGCCAGGCCCCCAGCACCGCGGCACCATCCACCTGTGCCCGAGCTTCGAGTATCTGGAGAGGGCCTACGACGACGCCAAGTACGGCCGCCCCTCGCGCCGGCCGGTGGTGGAGATGACCATCCCCTCGGCGGTGGACCCCAGCGTGGCCCCGCCCGGCCGGCACCTCGCCAACCTCTTCGTGCAGTACGCGCCCTACCGGCTGGCCGAGGGAAGCTGGGACGAGGCGAAGGAGCCCTTCGCCGACACCGTCCTCGACGTGGTGGAGGAGTACGCCCCGGGGTTCAAGGCCTCGGTCGTCGCCCGCCAGGTGGTCTCGCCGCTCGACCTAGAGCGCACCTTCGGGCTCACCGGCGGCAACATCTTCCAGGGGGCCATGACCATGCCCCAGCTCTTCTCGATGCGGCCGCTGGCGGGCTACGCCGACTACCGGACCCCGGTGCGCGGCCTCTACCTCTGCGGTGCCGCGGCCCATCCCGGCGGCGGAGTCATGGGGGCCTGCGGCTGGAACGCGGCCGGGGAGATCCTCCGCGACGCGCGACGGGGGCGGTGACCAGCTTGCCCAGTCTCCTGGGGCGTGATCCCGATCCGCGCGCAGCGCCGCCGGCTCGGAGCTTCAGGTCCTCACTTCTTGGGCTTGAGCGAGGCCAGCATCTGCTTGGCGGCGGCCCGGTCGAGGTGGGCCAGGCCGGCGAACTCCTGTCCGGAGAAGAGCGCCTCCGCTCCGTCGATGGTCACCTCGTCGCCGGTCAGGTACGGGCTCGCGTCGCTCATGAGATACGCCACCAGGTTGGTGAGCTCCCAGTGCTCGCCGAAGCGCCTGGAGGGGATGCGCCACAGCGCCTCCTTCTCCATCTCCGGTCCCAGCATGAGGCGGCTGAAGGCGCCCTGGGTGGGAAAGGGCCCCGGGGCCACCGCGTTGAGGCGGATGCCGTAGGTGGCCCACTCGACGGCCAGCGAGCGGATCAGCGCCGCCACGCCCGCCTTGGCGCACGCCGAGGGAAGGACGAAGGCGGAGCCGGTGCCGGAGTAGGTGGTCGTGATGGCCAGGACCTCGCCCTTCTGCTTCCGCTCGATGAGCCTGCGGCCCAGCTCCATGGTGCAGTGGAAGGTGCCGTACAGGACGATCTGGACCACGGAGTTGAACGCGTTCGCCGAGAGATCCTCCGA
>DASRTO010000107.1:0-4686 GCA_035655915.1 Anaeromyxobacteraceae bacterium | reverse complement strand
CGCCCGCCAGGCCCGCAGCGAGTTCACCGAGGGCTCGATTTGGGCCCGCTCCTTGGAGACCTTGCGGAAGCGGTCGCCCGAGCCGGCCACCGCCGGGTCGGAGAGCTGGAGGGTCAGCTCCTCGAACCGGCGCTCGATGGCGTCGAGCTTCTTCAGGACCTCGGCGGACAGCATGGGAGGGCTTGTTTACCGCCCCGGCCCGGCACGGGCAAGGCGCGGCTACCCGCGCTCGGGCCGGGGGGCCCGGGGCGCGGCAGCCGCCCCGCCTCCTGCAGGGCGCGCCGCAGCAGGAACTCGGACCCACGAAAAGCCCGGTGACGGCCGCACCTTGCGGCCAGGTGATCCGTTCCCGGGCCCAGGGACCGCGCGGCGCTTTGCCCTCCGCCGGCCGGGGGAGGATGATGCACGGCGCGTGGAGCCGCGCCTCGTCATCCGCGACGCCGTCCTCTGCGGCCCCGAGCCGCGCGCCGGGGCGACCATCGTGGTCGAGGGGCGGCAGGTGGCGGCGCTGCTCGGCGCCGGCGAGCGCCTCGAGTCCCGCCCGGGCGACTGGGAGGTCGATGCGGCCGGCCGCCTGGTCGTGCCCGGAGGCGTGGACGCCCACTGCCACCTGGCGGTGGGGCAGCTGCTGCGGCTGGCCGGCCTGCCGCCGCGGCTGTGGCACTCGGTGGCCGAGGTGCGCTCGCAGTTCCGCGCTCCGCTGGAGGAGCAGCTCGGCCCGGACGAGCTGGAGGCGCTGGCCGCCGCCGGCGCCCTGGCCGCGCTCCGCGCCGGCGTGACCTGCGTCCTCGACCTGACGCGGGGGGCGCCGGGGCAGGAGGAGGCGGCGCTCCCGGCCGTCGCCCGCGGCGTGCGGCGGGTGGGGATCCGGGCCGCGCTGGCCTACGGCGCCAACGACCTGGGCGGGGAGCACCGCGGCCTCGCCGGCGTCCGCGCCAGCGCGGCCTTCGCCCGGGAGGTGGCCGGCGACCGGTGGCTGCGCGGCCTGGCCGGGATGGACGGCCTCGCCGCCACCGGCCCGCGCACCCTGGCGGCCCTGGCCGGCCCGGCCGGCCAGCACGGGCTCCACGCCTCGGTGGCCGAGGACGACGCCGACCTGGCCCACGCCTACGCCACCGCCTTCCTGCGGCCGGTCCCCTACCTGGGCCAGGCCGGGCTCGTCGGTCCGCGGACGGTGGTGGCCCACGGCAGCACCACCGGCGGCGACGAGGCGGCGCTGCTGGCCCGCGCCGAAGGCGTCCTGGCGGTGACCCCCCGCGCCGCCTCCTCCTGGGGCGCGCCCCTGCCGCCGCTCGACGCGCTGGCGGTCTACGACGTCCCCATGGCCCTGGGCACCGACGGCCTCTACCCGGACCTGGCCGGGGAGGCGCTGGCCCTGGAGACGACGCTGTGCCGCGGCCGGCGCCAGGCGCCCTTCCACTCGGAGCTGCTCGGCCACGTGCTCTGGCCGGGCGGGGCCGCCTTCGCCTCGCGCCTGTGGGGCGCGCCGCTCGGGGCCATCGCCCCGGGCGCGCTCGCCGACCTGGTGGTGCTGGAGTGGCGGCCGCCCTTCCCCATGCCCGAGGCCTCCGAGGGGGACTCGGCGCTGCTCTGGGCCGGGGCCCCGGCCGCCTGGGCCATCGTCGACGGCGCGGTGCGGCTCCGCGAGGGCCGGCTCCTCGGCGGCGACGAGGCCGAAATCGCCGCCCGGGCCGCCGAGGCCGCGGGGCGGGTGCTGCGCTCGTAGGGCCGCCGCGGCGAGATGCACGCCGGCGCCTGCCACCTCGGGGGGTTCCCTTCCGGGCCGGCGGTGCCTAGGGTCGCGAAAGGCGCCTCGCCCGGTCTCGCATTGGGGAGCCATGGCGCTCGTCCGGCACATCCTGGCGTTCGACCTGGGCACCTCGGCCTTGAAGGCGGCCCTGGTGTCCGAGCGCGGCGTCATCGCCGACCGGGAGACGCGCCGGATGGAGGTCCGGCTCGTCCCGGGCGGCGGGGCCGAGCAGGAGCCGGAGGACTGGTGGCGCGCCATCCGCGACGCGTCGCGCGCCTTGCTGGCGCGGGGGTCGGTCGCGCCGGCGGGCCTAACTGGCCTCTGCTGCTCCACCCATTGGGGCGGCACGGTGCCGACCGCCCGCGACGGCCGCGCCGTGGCCCCGGCCCTGATCTGGATGGACTCGCGCGGGGCCCCCCACGTGCGGCGCGCCGTCGCCGGCCCGCTGGCGATCCAGGGCTACGGGGCGCGCAAGCTCCTGCGCTGGCTGCGCCTGTCCGGGGGCGTGCCGGCGCGGTCGGGGAAGGATCCGGTGGGCCACGCCCTCTTCCTCCGTGCCGAGCGGCCCGAGGTGTACCGCGCCGCCTGGAAGCTGCTCGAGCCGGTGGACTGGCTGGGGCTCAGGCTCACCGGGCGCTGCGCCAGCTCCTACGCCACCATCGCCCTGCACTGGTCGGCCGACATCCGAGACCTCCGGCGCGTCGAGTACGACGCCCGGCTGCTGGAGATGTCGGGCCTGGAGCGCCAGAAGCTCCCCGACCTCGTGCCGTCGGCCTCGGTGCTGGGCCCGCTGGCCGCCGGGCCGGCCCGGGAGCTGGGGCTGCCCGAGGGCCTGCCGGTGGTGGCGGGCGTGCCCGACCTCCACGCGGCCGCGGTGGGCTCGGGGGCGGTCCGAGACGGGGAGGCCCACCTGTGCCTGGGCACCTCCTCCTGGCTGTGCTGCCACGTCCCCCGCAAGAAGGCCGACCTGCTCCACGAGATGACCGCGCTCCCCTCGGCCCGGCCGGACCGGTACCTCCTGGTGAACGAGCAGGAGTGCGCCGGCGCCTGCCTCGCCTGGGCCGAGGAGCACCTGGGGCTCGGCGGAACCGCCGCCGATCCCCACGCCGAGCTGGACCGGCTGGCGGCGTCGGCGCCGCCCGGCGCCGGCGGGGTCATCTTCACGCCCTGGCTCAACGGGGAGCGCTCGCCGGTGGACGACGGCCAGCTCCGGGCCAGCTTCTTCCACCAGTCGCTCAGGACCACCCGCGCCCACCTGGCCCGCGCCGTGCTGGAGGGGGTGGCCCTGAACTCGCGCTGGCTGCTGCGCTACGTGGAGCGCTTCCGGGGCGGCCCGGTGGCCGACCTGCACCTGGTGGGCGGCGGGGCCGGCTCCGCGCTCTGGTGCCAGATCCACGCCGACGTCATGGGGCGCACCGTGCGCCAGGTGGCCGATCCGCTCCTCGCCAACGTACGGGGCGCCGGGCTGCTCGGGGCCGCCGCCCTGGGGCTCCTCTCCTTCGACGAGGTGCCGGGATGCGCGCCGGTGGCGGCCACCTTCGAGCCCGACCCCGGCCGGCGCGCCCTCTACGACGGCCTCTTCGAGGCGTTCCTCCGCCTCTACCGGGCCACGCGCCACATCCACCCGCGGCTCGGCCGCGAGGAGGAGCCATGGACCTCACCGGCCTCGGACGCGCCCTCCTCGGCCGTCTCGACCCCCGCGTCCTCGCCGCCGCCGAGCGGGCCCTGAGGAAGCTGCCGCCGGTGCGCCGGCGCATCGAGCGCGAGTCGGCGGAGGCGCTGGCGCGCCTGGAGCGGTCGCTCAGGCCCTACCGGGGCCGCCGCTCGCCGCTGGCGAGGCTGCCCGAGGAGGGGCTCGGGCGCGAGGCTTTGCTGGCGGAGGTGGAGGCCCTCGCCGCCGAGGAGCGCGGCCGCTGGGAGGAGGGGTTCGCCTCCGGAGCCGTCTACCACGGGGACCCGGAGCACGTGGCCTTCCTGAACCGCGTCTACGCCGCCGCCTCCCAGGCGAACCCGCTCCACCCGGACCTGTGGCCCAGCATCGCCCGCATGGAGGCCGAGGTGGTGGCCATGACCGCCTCGATGCTGGGCGCGCCCCCGGAGCCCGATCCGAAACGGCGCGTCTGCGGCTCCGTCACCTCCGGCGGCACCGAGAGCATCGTCCTCGCCATGAAGGCCTACCGCGACCGGGCTCGCGCCCGCGGCATCGGCCGCCCCGAGATCGTGGCCCCCTCCACCGCCCACCCCGCCTTCGAGAAGGCGGCCCACTGGCTGGGGATGCGGCTCAGGCGCGTGCCGGTGGGGGCGGGGCGCGTCGCCGACGTCGCCGCCACGCGGCGGGCCCTGCGGAAGCGGACCGCGGTGGTGGTGGGCTCGGCGCCCTGCTTCCCCTACGGGCTCGTCGACCCCATCGCCGACCTGTCGCAGCTGGCCTTCGGGCGCGGCATCGGCTTCCACGCCGACGCCTGCCTGGGCGGCTTCCTCCTGCCCTTCGCCCGGCGCCTCGGCCACCCGGTCCCGGACTTCGACTTCCGGCTGCCGGGAGTGACCTCCATCTCCGCCGACACCCACAAGTACGGCTACGCCGCCAAGGGCACCTCGGTGGTGCTCTACCGGGGGCGCGAGCTGCACCGTTTCCAGTACGAGGTGGCCACCGACTGGGAGGGCGGGCTCTACGCCTCGCCCACCCTGGCCGGCAGCCGGCCGGGCGCCCTCCCGGCCACCGCCTGGGCCGCCATGGCCTCCATCGGCGAGAACGGTTATCTCGAGGCGGCGCGGCGCATCCTCGCGGCCGCGGCGGCGGTGAAGCGCGGCGTGGCCGCCATCCCCGGGCTGCGCGTCGTCGGCGACCCGCTCTTCGTGGTGGCCTTCGAGTCGGACGAGCTGGACGTCTACCGCGTGCTCGACGCCATGACCGCCCGCCGCTGGAGCCTGAACGC
>DASRTO010000106.1:0-3323 GCA_035655915.1 Anaeromyxobacteraceae bacterium | reverse complement strand
CCTGGGCGAGCGCCTCTCCGGCAAGGCCAGCGCCCCGGTGCTGGTGGGCTTCGCCGCCGAGACCGAGGACGTGGTCCAGAACGCCCGCGACAAGCTGAAGCGGAAGCGCTGCGACCTGGTGGTGGCCAACGCCGTGGGCCGGCCCGGGGCGGGCTTCGGCTCGGACCGCAACCGCGTCTCCATGGTAGGGCGCACCGAGCTGGCCGAGATCGAAGGGTCGAAGGACTCGGTGGCCGACGCCATCCTCGACTGGGTCATTCCCATCCTGGACGCGCGCCGTCCCAGGGTCCGCCAGGAGTGAGAGGGGAGAACTCCGTTGAGCCGCGGCCCCCAGCGTCCGAGCCCAGAGGTGGCGGCCCTAGCGGCCGAGGTGCTCCGGCACCTCGAGTGGCTGCGCGACGCCGGCGTGCGGGAGGTTCCCCCGCCCGGCAGCGAGGCCCGCTCTGCCGCGGAGGCGGCCCCACCGGCCTGGTTCCCGGTCCAGGCCGCGCCACGGGCCCCGGCCCCGATCGGCACCGGGACGGCGGGCGCGAGCGAGTCCCGGGTGCACCGGGCCGCTCTTCCCGGAGGTGGCCGGTATTCGCTCGCCGACAAAGGCTGCGGCTCGGCAGCGCTCCTGGCGGTGCGGAGCGACGTGGGCGACTGCGCCCGCTGCAAGCTCCACGGGGGCCGCACCACGCTGGTCTTCGGCGTCGGCAACCCGCGCGCCGAGCTGATGTTCGTGGGGGAGGGGCCGGGCGGGGAGGAGGACCGGCAGGGCGAGCCGTTCGTGGGCAAGGCCGGCCAGCTGCTCACCAGGATGATCGAGGCCATGGGGTTCCGGCGCGCCGAGGTCTACATCGCCAACGTGGTGAAGTGCCGGCCGCCGCAGAACCGCGACCCCGAGCCCGACGAGATCGAGGCCTGCGAGCCCTTCCTCAAGGCGCAGATCGCGGCCATCGGCCCCCGGGTCATCGTGGCGCTGGGCCGCTTCGCGGTGCAGACGCTCCTGCGCGACGGCACGCCCATCAGCCGCCTGCGCGGGCGCTGGCGCGAGTACCAGGGGGTGCGGCTCATGCCCACCTTCCACCCGGCCTACCTGCTGCGCAACCCGGCCGACAAGGGGAAGGCCTGGGACGACCTCAAGCTGGTCATGAAGGAGTTCGGCAAGTCCCCGGGAGCGAGGTGATGGCCATGACACACGGTCGCCGCGGGCGCGCGTTGCGCCTCGCCGTCTCGCTCACGGCCCTGCTGGCCGCGGCCCTGGGCCTGGCGGCCCCGAGAGGCGAGCGTGTTCCGAAGCCCGGGACGGCGGCGGCCGAGCACGGCGGGCATCCCGCCGAGGCCCCGGCCCGTCCGTCGCGGGTCCTCTCCCTCGTCATCCAGGCCCCCATCACCACCGGCACCGCCGAGTACGTGGCGGCCGGTATCGAGAAGGCCCGGCAGGACGGCGACGACGCCGTGGCCATCACCCTGGACACGCCCGGGGGGCACCTCGAGGCCACCCGCGACATCGTGCAGCGCACGCTGGCCAGCGAGGTGCCCATCATCGTGTGGGTGGGCCCGGCCGGCGCGCGGGCCGCCTCGGCCGGCGTCTTCATCACCATGGCGGCCAACGTGGCCGCCATGGACCCCGCCTCCAACGTCGGCGCCGCCCACCCGGTCCTGGCCGGGGGCGGCGACGTGGAGAAGGAGGCGGGCAAGGACATGGCCAGGAAGGTGGAGAACGACACCGCCGCCTTCGCCCGCTCCATCGCCAAGGCCCGCGGCCGCAACGCCGACTGGGCCGAGAAGGCGGTGCGGCGGAGCGTCTCGGCCACCGCCGGCGAGGCGCTGAAGCTCAGGGTGATCGACCTGGTGGCGCCGGACCTGCGCACGGTGCTGCGCGAGTCCGACGGCCGGGTGGTGGAGGTGAAGTCCGGCAAGCGGACGCTGCACACCCGCGACGCCACCATCGAGCCGCTGGACATGACCCTGCGGCAGAAAACGCTGGCCTTCCTCTCCGACCCCAACGTGGTCGCCATCCTCATGCTCATCGGCACGCTGGGGATCGCCCTGGAGTTCTACCACCCGGGCTCGATCATCCCCGGGGCGGTGGGGGCCTTCTGCCTGCTGCTGGCCTTCCTCTCCATGCGGATCATCCCGGTCAACGTGGGGGCGGTGGTGCTGCTCATCGCCGGGGTGGGGCTGCTCGTCGCCGAGGCCTACATCACCACCCACGGGGTGGCCGGCGCGGCCGGGGCGGTGTGCATCGGCATCGGCACGCTGCTCTTCATCGACCGCAGCTCGGCCGAGTACCAGTTCGACCCGGCCACCTTCACGCTCTCGCCGCTCATCGTCTGGCCCACCCCCGTCGCCCTCACCGCCATCCTGGGCTTCGTGGCCTGGAAGGTGGTGCGCTCCCGCCAGGGCAGGCTGGTGGCGGGGCAGGAGGGGCTGGTGGGCGAGATCGGCGAGGCCCTCAGCGAGGTCGGGCCGGAGGGGGGCGAGATCTTCGTCCACGGCGAGTACTGGCGGGCCCGCGCCGCCACCCGGCTCCCCAAGGGAGCGCGGGTGCGGGTGGCCGCGGTGGACGGCCTCACCGTGACGGTGGAGGCCGAGCCCGGTCCCGCGGTACAAGACTGAGGCGTCCCCCTCGGGGGGCGCCATTCCACGGAGGGAACATGCCCGCGCTCGGCTTCGCCATCCCCATCGCCCTGGTGGTCGGCTATTTCCTCATGGGGCTGCGCATCATCAACGAGTACGAGCAAGGGGTGGTGCTGCGGCTCGGGCGCTACGTCGGCCTGCGCACCGCCGGCCTGAAGTGGATCATCCCCTTCATCGACCGGATGATCATCATCGACATGCGCGTCACCGCCGAGCAGGTGCCGCCGCAGGACGTCATCACCCGCGACAACGTCTCGGTGAAGGTGAACGCGGTCATCTACTTCCGCGTCCTCCAGGCCGACCGGGCCTTCCTGCAGGTCACCGACTTCCTCTTCGCCACCTCCCAGTTCGCCCAGACCACGCTGCGCTCGGTGCTGGGCCAGGTGGAGCTGGACGACCTCCTCAGCCAGCGCGACAAGATCAACCGGCAGCTCCAGGAGATCATCGACCGGCACACCGAGCCCTGGGGCGTGAAGGTGACCGCGGTGGAGGTGAAGCAGGTGGACCTCCCCGAGGAGATGCGCCGGGCCATGGCCCGGCAGGCCGAGGCGGAGCGGGAGCGCCGCTCCAAGGTCATCGCCGCCGATGCCGAGTACCAGGCGGCGGAGAAGCTGTCGCAGGCCGCCGACCGCATCACCGCCTCGCCGGGCGCGCTGCAGCTCCGCTACCTCCAGACCCTGGTGGAGATCTCCACCGAG
>DASRTO010000105.1:0-14031 GCA_035655915.1 Anaeromyxobacteraceae bacterium | reverse complement strand
TGGCCACCCGCCAGGGCCAGCCGGTGGGGCGCATCGCCGCCATCGAGGACCGGAACTACAACGCCTTCCACGGCACCAAGGCCGCCGCCTTCGGCCTCTTCGAGTGCGTGGACGACCCGGGCGTGGCCGCCGCCCTGCTGGCGGCGGTCCGGAACTGGGCGCGCTGGCGCGGCCTCACCTCGCTCATCGGCCCCATGAGCTTCTCGTCCAACCACGAGATCGGCCTCCTGGTGGACGGCTTCGACGAGCCCCCCTTCGTGATGACCGCCTACAATCCGCGCTACTACGCGGACCTGCTCCTGGCCTGTGGGCTCAAGAAGGCCAAGGACCTCTACTGCTTCTGGCGCTCGGCCCGGACCCCGCCGCCGGAGCGCTTCGTGCGGGTGGCCGACAAGATCAAGAGCCACGCCGGCATCACCCTCCGCTCCCTGGACATGCGCAGCTTCGAGGCCGAGGTGGGGCGCATCAAGGGGATCTACAACTCGGCCTGGGAGAAGAACTGGGGCTTCGTCCCCATGACCGACGCCGAGTTCGACAAGCTGGCGCGGGACCTCCGGCCGCTGGTCCGGCCCGAGCTGTGCTTCATCGCCGAGGACCAGGGGGAGCCGGTGGCCTTCTCGCTCACGGTCCCGGACGTGAACCAGGCGCTGCGGCGCGTCGGGGGGCGGCTCACCAGCTTCGGCCTGCCTTTGGGCCTGGCCAAGCTGCTCTGGTACCAGCGGCGCATCACCAAGGTCCGGCTGCTGGCCCTGGGCATCAAGGAGGGCTGGCGCCGCCGCGGCCTGGACGCGGTGCTGATCGTGGAGACCATCCGCCGCACTGGCCAGCTGGGGTACGAGGGGGGCGAGGTCGGCTGGACGCTCGAGGACAACGACCTCATCAACCGGGCCATCGAGGGGACCGGGGCGCAGCGGTCCCGAGTCTACCGGGTCTTCGAGACCGCCGTCGACTAGCCTTGCGCTGGCTCCTCACCGGCGCCACCGGCTTCATCGGGCTCGCCCTGGCCGAGCGGCTGCGGGCGGGCGGCCAGGCGGTGCGGGCCCTGGCGCGGGCTTCCTCGCGGGTGGAGGCGCTGGCCGGGCTGGGGGTGGAGATCCTGCGCGGGGACGTCACCGAGCCGCGCTCGCTCCAGGCCGCGGTGGAGGGCTGCCAGGTGGTGGTCCATCTGGCCGGCCTTACCAAGGCGCTGGACCTCACGGCCTACCGGCGGGTCAACGCCCTCGGGGCGCGCCACGTGGCCAGGGCCTGCCTGGAAGCCCGGCCGCGCCCGGCGCTGGTGCTGGTCTCCTCGCTGGCGGCGGCCGGCCCGGCCCGCGCCGGACGGCCCCGGACCGAGGAGGACCCGCCGGTCCCGGTGTCCGACTACGGGCGCAGCAAGCTCGAAGGGGAGGAGGAGGTGCGGGCCTTCTGCGGGCGGCTGGAGGCCACGGTGGTGCGGCCGCCGCTGGTCTACGGCCCCCGCGACCGGGAGTTCCTGCCGCCCCTCTTCCGCATGGCGCGGCTCGGGGTGGTCCTCAAGGCCGGGTTCGGCGACAAGCGCTACAGCGCCGTCCACGTGGAGGACGTGGCCGAGGGGATCCGGGCCGCCGCCGAGCGGGGGCGGCGCCTCTCGCGCTCCGGCTCCGAGGGGATCTACTTCCTGGCGGACGGCGTGGAACACCGCTGGGAGGACCTGGCCCGCGCGGCCGCCGAGGCGCTGGGGGCGCGGGCCCGGGTGCTGCCGGTCCCGGAGGCGGCCAGCTGGCTCCTGGCGGCGGGCGGCTCGCTGCGGGCGGCCCTGACCGGCCGGCCGGTAATGCTGTCGCTGGGCAAGCTGGCCGAGATCCGGGAGGCGGCCTGGACCTGCGCCATCGACCGGGCCGTGGCCGAGCTGGGGTTCGAGCCGCGCTTCCCGCTCGGGGAGGGGATGCGCCAGTCGGCGGAGTGGTTCCGGGAGAACGGGCTCCTGTGATTCCCCGGCGGGGGACGAGCCCTACGGCCCCCCCGGCGACGACCGCGGCACGCCCTCCCGGGGCCAGGTCCCGAAGACGAAGTCCCACAGCGGCGTGGTCACGCCGTAGAGCTGGTCCGGGTGCTTGAAGTGGTGGACCATGTGGTTGCGCCGCTGCATCTCGCCCAGGACGGTGCGAGGCCTGGCGTGGTGCGTGGCGTAGTGGGTGAGGTCGTACCAGAGGTAGCCCAGGAGCAGCCCGGCGAAGGCCGGCGCGAACCAGACCGGACCCAGCGCCGCCCGCATGGGGAAGCCGATGGCCAGGGCGATGACC
Source organism: Anaeromyxobacteraceae bacterium (assembly GCA_035655915.1). GTDB lineage: Bacteria > Myxococcota > Myxococcia > Myxococcales > Anaeromyxobacteraceae > DASTPH01. The sequence continues at coordinate 11,767 of DASRTO010000105.1, read as the reverse complement.
ACCGCCACCACCGGCGGCATCACCAGCCGGTCGGGGTCGTAGGGCCAGTCGTGGTGCACCCCGTGGATGAGGAAGGAGACGTCGCGCTGGAGCTCCGAGCGGGGGTCGGGGCGGAAGTGGAACACCCAGCGGTGGAGCACGTACTCGAGCAGCGTCCAGAAGGCCAGGCCGCCCAGGACCCCCAGGCCGGCGCCGGCCGGCGAGAGCGCCGGGTGGCGCAGCGCGGCCGTGAGGAACCAGGCCAGCACCGGCATCCACACCGCCATCACCTGCCAGGGGCGCACCCGCGACAGGTGCTTCTCGATCCAGTCCACCCGGAACATGCGCGGGCTTCCCCGCTGCGGGTGCACCAGCTCCGGACGCGGCTCCAGCCAGAACATGGGCCTGCTCCTCCCCCGTCGAACGCGGCGTCTTCTATCGCGCCGCGGACTGCGGCGCCACCCCCTCGGCGGAGCCCCGCCAGGCGCCTTGGCCCAGGCGGGGCACACCCGGTGGATGGCGGGCGCGGGCCGGGGCGATGCGCTAGGCTGCGGGCCGCAGGAAACCCCATTGACCAGGAGGAATGAATGAACGCCTCGAAGCTCGCCCGCGCCGCCCTCGCCCTGTCGCTCCTCGGCGCCTCGACGGCCTTCGCCGCCGGGAAGACCTACCAGGTGACCGGACCGGTGGCCGAGGTGAGCGACACCGCCATCGTGGTCACCCAGGAGAAGGGAAAGAACAAGGGGGAGAAGTTCGAGCTGGCCCGCACCCCGGAGACCAAGGTCACCGGCGACCTCGTCAAGGGCGCCAAGGTCACCGTCGAGTACACCATGACGGCGAAGTCCGTCGAGGTGAAGGCCAAGAAGTAGCCCCGTGCCGCCGAGGCCGGCGCCGCGCCCGGAGCCGGCGCCGGCCGTCGCCCGAATGGGGGCGGATATCTACGACGCTCATGGGGCGGAGATCTCCAGTGCGGCGCACGCCCTTGACAAGGGGGCGTCCCTCCTCTAGAAACGCGCCTTCCGCATCGCCAGCACACGCGGGTTTCCTCCATGAACATGACCCACAGCAGCACCCGGGCCGAGGCGCTCCAGGGGCGGAAGTGGTGGATCGTCGACGCCGACGGCGCGACGGTGGGCCGCATCGCCAGCCGCATCGCCTCGGTTCTCAAGGGGAAGCACAAGCCGAGCTACACCCCCTCCATGGACACCGGCGACTTCGTGGTGGTGGTGAACGCTGGCAAGGTCCGCTTCACCGGGAAGAAGGAGACCGACAAGGTCTACTTCACCCACACCATGTACCCCGGCGGCGCGGCCCAGACGCCGGCAGCGACGCTGCGCGCCCGCCACCCCGAGGACCTCCTCCTGAACGCGGTGCGGCGCATGCTGCCGCGCAACGCGCTCGGGCGCGCCATGTTGAGGAAGCTCAAGGTCTACCCGGGCCACCAGCACCCGCACGCGGCGCAGAAGCCCGAGGCGCTCAGGCTCCCCTAAGAGGTCCACCCATGGCCACCCAGACCCCCATCTCCACGGGCCGCCGCAAGGAGTCGGTGGCGCGCGTCCGCATCGCCCCGGGCAACGGCGCCATCGTCATCAACGGGCGGCCCATGGACGAGTACTTCGGCCGCGAGACCTCAAAGATGATCCTGGTGGAGCCGCTCAAGCTGGTGGACCAGATGGGCAAGGTGGACGTGTTCGTCAACGCCCAGGGGGGCGGGCTCTCCGGCCAGGCCGGCGCCATCCGCCACGGCATCACCCGGGCGCTCATCGAGATGAACCCGGACTTCCGCTCCGTCCTCAAGAAGGCCGGCTTCGTCACCCGCGACGCGCGGGCGGTGGAGCGCAAGAAGTACGGCCGCCCCGGCGCCCGCAAGCGCTTCCAGTTCTCCAAGCGCTGATCGCCGAGCCGGCCGGGACGGCCGGCGAGGCTGCTCCTGGCACTCGCCCGCTCTCCCCGAGGTCAACCGCGGGGGCTGGGCCCGCGGCCGGCCCCACGTTTCCCGACACCGGGGGAAAGGCGGTCGGCATGGGACGCGTCCCTTCTGGACGCGACATGGCGCCCCCCCCCACCGGGTGATAGGCTTTCGGGACCATGGAGTTGAACGAGATCCTCCAGGTCGCGCTGCGCGGGGGAGCGAGCGACATCCACCTCAAGGCGGGCCTCCCGCCCATGTTCCGCGTCGACGGCGCGCTGGTGCCGCTCAAGGACGGCCGGCGGCTTCCCCCCGAGGAGATCGTGGGGATGGCCTTCGGCATCATGAACGACTACCAGAAGGAGAAGTTCAAGCAGACCAACGAGGTGGACCTGGCCTACGGCGTGCCCGGGCTGGGGCGCTTCCGCGTCAACGTCTTCCAGCAGCGCGGCACCCTGGGGGTGGTGCTGCGGGTCATCCCCTTCAAGATCCAGACCATCGAGCAGCTGATGCTGCCCAAGATCCTGGAGAAGATCGCGGGGGAGCAGCGCGGGCTGGTCCTGGTGACCGGGACCACCGGCTCGGGCAAGTCGACCACCCTGGCGGCCATGATCGACCAGATCAACGCCACCGAGACCTGCCACATCATGACCATCGAGGACCCCATCGAGTTCCTCATCCGCGACAAGCGCTCCATCGTCAACCAGCGCGAGGTGGGCGTCGACACCATGAGCTTCGGGCAGGCGCTGAAGAGCGCGCTCCGGCAGGACCCGGACGTCATCCTGGTGGGCGAGATGCGGGACCTGGAGACCATCGAGACCGCCATCACCGCCGCCGAGACCGGCCACCTGGTGATGTCCACCCTCCACACCCTGGACGCCACCGAGACCATCAACCGCATCATCTCCGCCTTCCCTCCCTACCAGCAGAAGCAGGTGCGCCTGCAGCTCGGCGCGGTGCTGAAGGCGGTCATCTCGCAGCGCCTGGTGCCGCGCGCCGACGGCAAGGGGCGCGTCCCGGCCATCGAGGTACTGCTCGCCACGGCCCGGGTGCGCGAGCTCATCGAGGACAAGGACCGCACCAAGGAGATCCCGGACGCCATCGCCCAGGGGCACGTCTCCTACGGGATGCAGACCTTCGACCAGTCGCTCATGTGGCTGCTCCGGGCCGGGCACATCAGCTACGAAGAGGCGCTGCGGCAGGCCACCAACCCCGACGACTTCGCGCTGCGCGTCTCGGGCGTCTCCGGCACCAGCGACTCGCAGTGGGACAACTTCGAGAAGGCCGAGCCGCCCCCGGCGGCGCCGCAGGCCGGGGCGCGCCCCGGCGGCCCCCGCCCGCCGCCTCCTTCCAGCCTCCCCACGGGTCGCATGCCCCCGTCCTCCGGCACGCCGCGCTCGGCAGCGGCGGCCCAGCCCGCCGCCAGGGACGACGACTTCAAGATCGAGAGGTTCTGACGACCCCGCTGGAGCGCGCCCGTTCAAAGGCGCTGCGCTGGCTCTCGGCGCGGCCGCGCTCCGAGGCCCAGATCCGGCGCCGCCTGGAGCGGGATGGGCTCTCCGAGGTGGCGGGCGAGGTAGTGGTCTGGCTCTCGCGGCTCGGCTACCTCGACGACGCGGCCTTCGCCCGGGAGCGGGCGCGGAGCCTGCTGGCCCCGGGGCGCCTCGGGCCGAGGCTGGCCGAGCGGCGGCTGCTCTCGGCCGGCATCCCGCCGCCGGCGGCCCGGGAGGCGGTGGCCGCGGCGGTGGCCGAGGCCGGCCGGCCCGGTAGCGGGGGCGAGGCCGCCCTGGCCCGGATCCTGGCGGAGAGGCGGGCCCGCGGCGCCGCGCTGGACGACCTCCCGGAGCGGGAGCGGGCCCGGCTGGCCCGCTTCCTCCTCGGGCGCGGCTTCTCCGGCGGGGCCGTCTCGCGGGTGCTCGGGGGCTGGCTGGACGCGGAGTGACCCGGGTGGTGCGCCGCAAGGCCCTGCGCTATGTTGTGCGCCCGCATGCGCCGCGCCGCCTCCTGGCTCGCCCTCCTCTCCCTCCTGGCGCCGCTCGGCGCCTGCGGCGGCAAGGCCGCCACGCCCGCGGCCGGGGAGCGCTCGGCGGCCGAGGTGGACTACGACGCCGGCGTGGCCGAGCTGGCGGACAAGAGCTACCCCGAGGCCCAGAAGATCCTGGAGCGCGTCCGCACCAAGTACCCGTACTCGAAGTACGCCGCCCTGGCGGAGCTGCGGCTGGCGGACCTGCGCTTCCGGCAGGACAAGTACCTGGAGGCGGCCGAGGCCTACGCCCAGTTCGCCAAGATGCACCCCACCCACGACGAGGTGGACTACGCCGCCTTCCGGGTGGGGCTCTCCCGCTACCAGGACATGCCCAGCGACTTCTTCCTCTTCCCAGCCAGCTTCGAGCGCGACATGTCGGCGGCGGAGGCGGCGCGGAAGGCCTTCGAGGAATTCCTGGGGAAGTACCCGCGGTCCAAGTACGCCGATGAGGCCAGGAAGAAATTCGACGACGTGAAGGGGCGCTTCGCCGACCGGGAGTGGTACGTGGCGGCCTTCTACCGCAAGCGCGAGCGCTGGCCGGGGGTGGCGGCCCGCCTGGAGCGCCTGGTGAAGGAGTTCCCGGGATCGAGGCGGGAGCCCGAGGCCCTGCTGGGCCTGGCCGAGGCCTACCTCAAGATGGACGAGCGGTTCCGGGCCCAGCAGGCGCTGCAGCAGCTCATCGTCCGCTACCCGAAGGACCCGCGTCGGGCCGAGGCGGAGAAGCTGCTTGCCTCGCTCCGCTAGCCCGCCGCGCCGCTCCGATCGCCTGGGCGCGCCGGTCCTGGTCCCCGCCGCCCTGGCCCTCCTGGCGGCCGTGCTGGCCTGGGCCTTCCGCGACCGCCTCCAGGCCATCGGCTCCGGGCTCTCGCTGGAGGGCCCGGACACCCAGATCCGGCGGGCCCTGTCGGCGCAGACGCGGGCGCGCCTCGACGAGGTGTACGGCTTCGGCGCCGGCGGCGCCGCCGAGCTCTCGCCGGTGCGGTTTCGCGACGTGGTCACCTCGGTGGAGGGCGAGCGGGCCACGGTGGTGGCCATGCTCGACGCCGAGGGGCGGGTCACCTGGGGCGACCAGGCGGCCGGGCTCTCCTACCTCGGCCGCGAGCGCTTCCACATGCGCCCCTGCCGCATCGCGCTGTGGTGCGCCGAGGGGGACCAGTTCGAGCGGCTGCGCGAGGTGCTGCGGGTCCTCTTCCGGCGGCTGGACGCCTTCGAGGCCCGCGACGCCGGGGCCTACGCCGGCCTGGTTTCGCGGGGCTACCAGGACGGGGGACTGGACCGGCGGGCGCTGCTCGGGCGGGTGGCGGCGGACTTCCGGGCCGGCCCGGCGGCCGCTCTCCGGGTCAGGGCCTGGCAGATCCGGGTGGAGCGCGACCGGGCCGAGGTGGGCGAGGACTACGACCTGGCCCTGGCGGGCCGGTCGCCAGAGCGGCTGCGGGCCCGCTTGCGCCTCACGCGCGAGGAGGGGCGCTGGGTCTTCGCCGCGGGATTGTGAGCGGCACGAGCCTGCGGGCTTCAGGCTTCGGCAAACCGCCGGGGCGCGCAGCCGGGTCCCGCAGCCTGGCGCCCGGAGCCTGAAAGCCGGCCGCCGATGGTAGACTCGGAGCCGGAGGCCGCCCATGGACGAGGTCCTCAAGCAGCTGCTCACGCTGGGGCGCACCTACTACGACAAGCGCGAGTACGCGCGCGCCGAGCAGTACCTGTCGCAGGTCGTCGAGCGGAACCAGTCCTTCGCCGACGTCTACAACATGCTGGGGGTCATCTACCACGACCAGGGGCAGTACCAGAAGGCGCAGCGGGCCTTCGAGGCGGCGCTGCGCCTCAACCCCGGCTACACCGACGCCGCCCTGAACCTGGCCATCACCTACAACGACACCGGCAAGTACCGCGAGGCCCAGGAGACCTACCAGCAGGCGCTGTCGCGCTCCGGGGCCGCTCCCGGCAAGCTCGACCGCTTCGTCGAGGGCAAGCTGGCCAACATGTACGCCGACATCGGCGACGTCTACCTCTCGAGCGGCCTGTACCCCGAGGCCATCGCCGAGTACGAGCGGGCCCTCCGGCTCCGCCCCACCTTCGTGGACATCCGGGCCCGCCTGGCTGCCGCCCACCGCGACCAGGGGCAGCGCCAGCGGGCCATCGCCGAGTACGAGGAGATCGTCCGGCAGAGCCCGGGCTACCTCCCGGCCCGGCTCAACCTGGGGTTGTGCCTCTACGCCGACGGCCGCCAGGCCGATGCCGCCCGGCAGTGGGAGGAGGTGCTGCGCCTCGCCCCGGGCAACCGCAGCGCCGAAATGTACCTCCAGCTGGCTGCCACCGCCCCCAGGGGCTAGCCATGTCGGGGGAGGAGAGCCGCTTCGCCCTGCGCTTCCTCTCCGGGAGGTACCAGGGCGCGGTCTTCCCGCTGCGGGAGGGGCGCGAGGTGATCGTGGGCCGGTCCAGCGAGGTGGACCTGGTGCTGGTCGAGGACCTGGTGTCGCGCCGCCACGCCCGCATCGCCGTCGAGGACGGAGTGGTGACCCTCCAGGACCTGGGCTCGACCAACGGCACCTTCCTGAACGGCCAGCGGGTGAAGAAGGCCCGCCTGGCCGAGGGGGACCGGATCCTCGTCGGCAGCTCGCTGCTCCGGTTGGTGGCGGCGGATGCCGGGACCGGCAGCCGCTCCGACGCCGAGGTGCGGGAGGAACTGGAGGCGGCGGCCCGGCGCGCCTCGGTCACCGACGCCTCGGCCATCCGCGGCCGCATCGACGAGGTGCCGCTGCCGGACGTGGCCCAGCTCCTCGGGGCGGCGCGCAAGACCGGGGTGCTCCGCCTGCGAAGGGAGGAGGCGCGGGCCGAGGTGCACTTCCGGGAGGGGCGGGTGGTGGCCTGCCTCCTGGAGGGGCGGCCGCAGATCGCGCCGCGCAAGGCCCTGGCGCGGGTGCTGGCCTGGCCCGACGGCACCTTCGAGCTCGGGCCGACGGCGGAGGCCCCGCCCGCCGCGGCGCTGGACGAGGGGGTGGAGGCCCTGCTCCTGGAGGGACTGCGGGACCTCGACGAGCTCAGGGGCCTGGGCCAGGCCGGGCTGGACCCCGGGGCGCACCTGTCCCGCCCGGCGCCGCTCCAGGCGCCGCTGACCCGCCTGGCGCCGGAGGAGCTCGAGCTGTGGCAGCTCTGCCTGGACTGCGGCACGGTGGGCGAGGTGCTGGACCGCGCGCCGCTCTCCGACGCCCGGGCCCAGCGGGCGCTGCGGGGTCTGGTCGACCGCGGGTACCTGGCGCTGGGGGAGCGTCCGGGATAAGGAGACCACCCCTATGGAGAAGTTCCGCCTCACCGCCATGAGCCACGGCGCGGGTTGAGCCTGCAAGATCCGCCCCGCGGATCTGGCGCAGGTGCTGCGCCACCTTCCCAAGGTCGAGGACGCGCGGGCCCTGGTGGGTCCCGAGACGCGCGACGACGCCGCCGTGTACCAGCTCGGCCCCACCGAGGCCATCGTGCAGACGGTGGACTTCTTCACGGCGGTGGTGGACGACCCCTACTGGTTCGGGCGCATCGCCGCCGCCAACGCCTTCTCCGACATCTGGGCCATGGGGGCGCGGCCGCTCTTCGCCCTGAACGTGGTGGCCTTCCCGGCGAAGACCCTCCCCCTGGAGATGCTGGCCGAGATCCTGCGCGGCGGCTCGGAGGCGGCCGTCCACGCCGGCGCCCCCATCCTGGGAGGTCACTCCATCGACGACCCCGAGCCCAAGTACGGCCTGGCCGTCACCGGGGTGGTCCACCCGGAGCGCATCCTGCGCAACGTGGGGGCCCGGCCCGGCGACCAGCTGCTGCTCACCAAGCCCCTCGGCTCGGGGATCCTCACCACCGCCATCAAGCGGGGCATCCTCCCCGAGAAGGAGATCGAGCGCGTCACCGCGGTGATGGCCGAGCTCAACCGGGCCGCCGGCGAGGTCCTGGCCTCGAGCGGGGCGGTGCGGGCCCTCACCGACGTGACCGGCTTCGGCCTGCTGGGCCACGCCTGGGAGATGGCGGAGGGCTCGGGGGCGGTGTTCCGCTTCCGCGCCCAGGCGGTGCCCCTCCTCCCCGGGGTGCGCGAGCTCTGCGCCCAGGGGGTGGTCCCGGGCGGCTCCCGGGCCAACCTGGACTGGGTCCGCCCCCACGTCCGCTTCGCCCAGGGGGTGGACCCGGCCTGGCAGCAGGTGCTGGCCGACGCCCAGACCAACGGCGGGCTCCTGGCGGCGGTGGACGCCGAGCGGACCCCCAAGGTGCTGGCGCTGCTGCGCGAGGTGGGCGTCCAGGCGGCGCATGTGGGAGAGGTGGCGCCGGCGCCGGAAGGGCCGGCCCTGGAGGTGGCCTGATCCCGGCGGCGCCGCTACAATCGGCGGCGATGGTGTGCGCGCTCTGCCTGGCCCTCTCGCTGTCCGCGTCCCAGAACGGCGCGCCGGCCTTCGTGGCGGTGGTGGACCCGGGCCACGGCGGCGACCGCGACGGCGCCTTCTCCCCGGACGGCGTCCCCGAGAAGCGAATCGCCATGGAGATCGCGCGCCGGGTGGCCACCTGGCTCCGGAAGCAGGGGGGGCGCGTCATCCTGACGCGCACCGGCGACGTCTCGGTGCCGCTGCCGACCCGCTCCGACCTGGCGAACCTGGAAGGGGCCGACGTCTTCATCTCCATCCACCTCAACTCCATGCCCACCCGCGCCAAGCGGGTCCGCACCCGCGGCATCGAGACCTTCTTCCTGTCCGCCGACGCCACCGATGCCTCGGCCAGCGCGGTGGCCGCCCGCGAGAACGCGGACCGCGTGGCCGGGGAGGCGGGGGGCGATGGGGCCGACCCGGTGGCCGGCATCCTGAACGACCTCGAGTACACCGCCTCGCTCAGCGAGAGCTCGCGCCTGGCCTACGCCATCCACGATCGGCTGGTGCGGGCCACGCGGGCCGAGGACCGGGGGGTGAAGCAGGCCCCCTTCTACGTGCTGGCCGGGGCCCGGATGCCCTCGGTGCTCCTGGAGCTGGGCTTCATCTCCCACGGCGAGGAGGCGCGCCAGCTGCGCCGCCCCGCCTACCAGGAAGCGCTGGCCCGGGCCGTCGCCGACGGGGTGCGGGCCTGGCGGACGGCCACGCCCCAGGCCCTGCGTTGAACTATAGTACCGGCCGCATGCGCCGCGACGGCCGCCCGGACGACGCGCTCCGCGCCATCCGCCTCGAGTCGGGCGTCTCCCGCCACGCCGAGGGGTCGTGCCTGGCCCGTTTCGGCGACACCCAGGTGGTGTGCACCGCCTCGGTGGAGGATCGGGTGCCGCCCCACGTGCTCGGCACCGGGGCTGGGTGGGTGACCGCCGAGTACGGCATGCTGCCGCGCTCCACCCACGAGCGCATGCCGCGCGAGGCGGCGCGAGGCAAGCAGGGGGGGCGTACCCTGGAGATCCAGCGGCTGGTGGGGCGGGCGCTGCGGGCGGCGGTCGACCTCACGGCCCTGGGGCCGCGCACGGTCACCGTGGACTGCGACGTGCTGCAGGCCGACGGCGGCACCCGAACCGCCGCCATCACCGGCGGGTTCGTGGCCCTGGCGCTGGCCACCCGGGCCCTGCGGCGCCAGGGGGTGGTGGCCCGGGACCCGGTGCGGCGCCCGGTGGCAGCGGTGAGCGTGGGGCTCTTCGACGGCGCGGTGCGGCTGGACCTCGACTACGAGGAGGACTCCTCGGCCCAGGTGGACATGAACGTGGTGGCCACCGGCGACCTCACGCTGGTGGAGGTGCAGGGGACGGCCGAGGGCGAGCCCTTCCGCCGCCAGGACCTGGACCGCATGATCGACGCGGCCCTGAAGGGCGTGGCCCAGCTGGTGGCCGTCCAGGCGCGGGCCCTCCAGGGCGGGTAGCCGCCGGAGGCGGGGCGTGGACCTCTTCTTCGGCACGCGCAACCCGGGGAAGCTGACGGAGCTGAGGCGACTCCTGGCCCGGCTGCCGGTGCGGGTGCTCTCGCCAGAGGACCTGCCCGGGCCGCTGCCGGAGGTCGAGGAGGATGGGAGCACCATGGCCGAGAACGCCCGGAAGAAGGCAAGCGCCTATGCCCGCCTGACCGGGATGCACGCGCTGGCCGACGACTCCGGCATCTGCGTGGACGTGCTGTGGGGCCTGCCCGGGGTGCGCTCGGCGCGCTGGTCGGAGGACGTGGCGCCGGGACTCTCCAGCGGGGAACGCGACCGGGCCAACAACCAGAAGCTCCTCGGCGCCATGCGGGGGGTGCCGGCGGAGCACCGCGGGGCCGAGTACCGGGCGGTGCTGGCCCTGGCGGCGCCGGACGGGACCGTCCTGGCCACCGTCACCGGGACCTGTCGCGGCGTCATCGGGACCGAGGAGCGCGGAGCGGGTGGCTTCGGCTACGACCCCCTGTTTGTCCCGGACGCCATCGTTCTGGGGGGGCCTCATCTCCCCAGGACGATGGCGGAGCTCGGGCCCGAGGAGAAGGACGCCATCTCGCACCGGGGTGAGGCGATGCGGAAGATGCTGCCGCTCGTCCGGGAGCTGGCGGCGGCCGGCTGAGCGGGCCGCGGCGGCCGCCCTTTGACAAATGCGGGGGGGGAAGCTAGTTACTGGCCTCCCCCGGGGCGTAGCGCAGCCTGGTAGCGCGCCTGCCTTGGGCGCAGGAGGTCGCGGGTCCAAATCCCGCCGCCCCGACTCTTTGACAGACGAATGGAGGGCAGGGCCGGCGCCCGTAGCTCAGCGGACAGAGCGGCGGCCTTCTAAGCCGCGGGTCGGGGGTTCGATTCCCTCCGGGCGCGTTGTCGTACCGGGGGGCTGCGCGCCGTCGCTTCCGCACTGGCTTCGGCGGCGCGCCGCTCCGCCCCCCGGTCCCCCCTCCGCGCTCCGGCAAGGCCTCATCCGGCCGGGCCTCCGCGCCGGGGCGATTTCCGGGAGACGAGACGACATTGACTTTCGTGGTGAGCGTAGCTCAATTGGTAGAGCACTGGACTGTGGATCCGGGGGTTAAGGGTTCGAGCCCCTTCGCTCACCCCACCTTCCTTCCCTCACATCTCCATGCGCCCGTAGCTCAGTCGGCCGGGGGGAAGGGGGGGCCGGACCGGCCCCCCACCCGATCCTTCGGTCGTCCCTGAGGTACCATCACCAGTTCAGCGCCCGTAGCTCAGTCGGATAGAGCGTCGGCCTTCGAAGCCGCAGGTCGGGGGTTCGATTCCCTCCGGGCGCGCTCCATCTTGGCGGGGGGCTGCCGCCATCGGCTCCGAGCCGGCCTCGGCGCCGCGCCGCTCCGCCCCCCGGTCCCCCCTCGCCCTCCGGCCTGCCCTCACCCGGGCAGGCCTCCGCGCCGGGGCGTTGGGTCCGTTCCAAATTGACACTCGGGGCGGTGCGTTGTAGATCCGCGGCCCCACGCATCCAGGCCTCGAGGGCGCATAGCTCAACTGGCAGAGCAATGGACTCTTAATCCATAGGTTGAAGGTTCGATTCCTTCTGCGCTCACCAAATCGACGGGGATCCGGGAACAGCGGGTCCCCGTTGCGCTTTTCGGGCCCTCGGGGGACGAGCCCCGCGGAGCCCGCCGTGGCGTCGGCGGGGGACAAGCCCTGGTCACTCGTCACTTCGTCCCCGCCCGCCTGCCGTTCCGGCGCACCTGCTCCGTTCGCCGGCACCCCCTGAGCCGCGGAACTCGCCGTGGCGGACTCAGGCAACGAAGGGAGCGGCAGCGGGGACTGGCGAGCTGGGCCGGTCCCGTGTGGGCGAGCCTGCCTGGCCTCACCAGCCGACCGCCGCCTCGCAGACCCCCGGCGGCGGGAGTTCGCTACCTCCGGGATCAGTAAACTCACCCTTCCGGTACTTCTTCATGTGCTCCGCCCCGAAGGTCTCCTCGGCGTGCCGGAAATTGTGC
>DASRTO010000104.1:0-7395 GCA_035655915.1 Anaeromyxobacteraceae bacterium | reverse complement strand
CCAACGAGGCGAAGTGGATGCTCCTCATCCACCAGATTCCTCCGAAGCCCGCCTACCTTCGTGTAAAGGTGGGCCGCCACCTCCAGCGCATCGGCGCGGTGGCCATCAAGAACTCGGTCTACGTCCTCCCCGCCGGCGACGAGAGCCAGGAGGACTTCCAGTGGGTTCTCCGCGAGGTGAAGAAGGGCGGTGGAGATGCCTCCGTCGTCGAGGCCCGCTTCGTCGATGGGCTCGGCGACGACCAGGTGGTCGGCCTTTTCCACGCCGCCCGCGAGGCGGAGTACCGCGAGGTCTGCAGCCAGGCCCGCCAGGTCGCCGCAGGCCTGCCGAGGCGGGGCCCGCCGCCAGACAGCCGGCGAGTCGAGGCGGCCGGCCAGGTGGCCCGGCTGCGCCATCGGCTCGGCGAGATCGTCGCCAACGACTTCTTCGGAGCAGCCGGGCGCGAGGCCGCGGAGGGCCTGGTGGCCGGACTGGAGGCGCGCATGAAGCCGGAGTCAGGGGTTCACGAGGCGGCCAGGCCGGCGATTCACAGGGACGAGGTGCAGGGACGAACCTGGGTCACCCGCGTCGGGATCAAGGTGGACCGGATGGCCAGCGCCTGGCTCATCCGCACCTTCATCGACCCGAAGGCCCGCTTCAAGTTCGTCCCGGCCAAGGGCTACCAACCCAGCCCGCGAGAACTGCGCTTCGACATGTTCGACGCCGAGTTCACGCACGAGGGGGACCTGTGCACCTTCGAGGTGCTGATCCAGCGCTTCGGGCTCGACGACCCGGGGCTGCGCCACCTGGCCGAGATCGTGCACGACATCGACGTGAAGGACGCCAGGTACGGCCGATCGGAGGCGGCGGGGATCGGACAACTCGTCGCCGGCATCGCGGCAGCTCACCCCGACGACCAGGAGCGCTTGGCCCGGGGAGCGGCGCTCTTCGGCGATCTGTATGCCGTCTACGGCAGCGCTACCAAGCATTGAGGTGAGCGATGGGGCTCGGACGCACTCGATGGCTCGGGGTTCTCGTGGCAGGAACGATCGGCAGCGCCATGGCGCAAGGCGGCGGGACGAAGTCGTGGAGCTTCCAGGACGTCAAGGCGGACGCCCCGCCGGCCGGCTTCTCCTTCGGGCGAACTGGTAGTGGGAGGGTGGGAAACTGGGTGGTGCGCGTCGATCCGGGCGCGCCCGCCGGTGACCACGTTCTGGCGCAGATCGATACCGACGACACCGACCACCGCTTTCCCGTGGCCGTTGCCGATGCACCCGTGTTGAAGGACCTGCGCCTCGAGGTCCACTGCAAGCCGGTGAGCGGCAAGACCGATCAGGCCTGCGGGGTCGTCTTCCGGTACCAGGACGAGAACAACTACTACGTCGCCCGCGGCAACGCGCTCGAGGACAACGTCCGCCTCTACCACGTCGTCAACGGGCACCGCCGCCAGATCGCCGGCTGGAATGGGAAGGTCCCGGGCGGCACCTGGCATGCGCTGGCCATCGAGGCGCGCGGCGACAAGCTCAAGGTACACTGGGATGGGAAGCAGGTCATCGAGGTCGCTGACGGCACGTTCCAGCGGGCGGGGAAGGTCGGCCTATGGACCAAGGCCGACTCGGTCACCTACTTCGCAGGCCTTTCGGTGACGCCTCTTCCCTAAGCATATGACCGGCGAGCAGCTCTTCCTGCACTCCTGGGGCGTGGGAAGGACGCAGGACCGCTCCCGCGGCCTCCGCTCCGCGCTGGAGAAGACCGGCGCCCACTTGACGGCGAGGTGAGCGTGAACCGCGAGGCGAGCGCGGCAGCAGGGCCCGGGGAGCGAGGGCCGCCCCCTCCACAGCAGCCCGAGGCGCGCATCGTCCCGTGCTCGCTGCGGGAGTTCTTCGGGTACTTCCTGCGCCTCGGTACCTTCGGCTTCGGCGGCCCCATCGCCCTCGCCGGCCACATGCAGAGGGACCTCGTCGAGGACCGGCGCTGGATCTCGAAGCAGGACTACCTCGAGGGCCTGGCGCTGGCGCAGCTGGCCCCCGGCCCGCTCGCAGCGCAGCTCGCCATGTACCTGGGATGGGTCCGGGCCCGCGTACTGGGGGCGACCCTGGTGTCGGCGGCGTTCGTCCTTCCCTCCTTCGCCATGACCGTGGCCATCGCTGCCGCCTACCTGCGCTTCGGCGGCCTCTCCTGGATCCAGGGGGCCTTCTACGGAATCGGCGCGGCGGTCATCGCCATCATCGTTCGCAGCGCCTGGAAGCTCATGAAGCTGTCGCTCAAGCGGGACTGGCTCCTGTGGGCCATCTTCCTGGTCCTTGGCGTCGTCACCGCCGCCACCGAGTCGGAGATCGTATGGCTCTTCCTGGGCGGAGGCGTCCTGGCCATGCTGGTCAAGGCGCCGCCGTGGCTCGGCCCCGGGCCGGCCGCGGCGGCGGCGGTGCTCCCGGTCTGGCTCTTCTCTGGCCTCACCGGCCCCCAGCCGGACGTGCTCTGGCGCATCCTCGGCTTCTTCACCGTGGCCGGCGCCTTCGTGTTCGGCAGCGGCCTCGCCATCGTGCCGTTCCTGCACGGCGGCGTGGTGAACGACTACCACTGGCTGAACGAGCGCCAGTTCCTCGACGCGGTGGCCGTGGCCATGATCACGCCGGGGCCGGTGGTCATCACCGTGGCCTTCATCGGCTACCTGGTGGCCGGCCCGGCCGGGGCGTTCATGGCCGGACTGGGCGTGTTCCTCCCCACCTACCTGTTCGTCGTCATCCCGGCGCCCTACTACCGCCGCTTCGCGCACAACGCGCAGATCGCAGCCTTCGTGGCGGGGGTCACGGCGGCGGCCACGGGCGCCATCGCCGGCGCGGCCTTCGTGCTCGGTCGACGCGCTATCGTGGATCTCCCGACCATTGCCATGGCACTGGCGACGCTGGCGGTTCTGACCTGGGCGAGGAAAGTCCCCGAGCCGATGGTGATCCTGGCAGCGGGCCTGGTCGGTGTGTTGCTGAAAGGGGGCACGGCGACATGACGGATCGTTCCCGGACCGGGCAGAGGGCCCACCCGGAGTGCGCTCGGGCGTCCCTCCTCGGTCCCGGGATCGATGTGGCTGTCGGTCGCGGTCCGCTGCTCCCGTGGATCCCGGCTACCGCCGGGGGGAGCCGGTGTTGAGAGGGGGATCTGGCCTCTCATCGAAACGCGTACTGCTCGTGACCCTCGTCGCCGCAAGCGCCTGGCCGCGACCCGCCAGCGGTTACCGACCCTTCGACTCCACCGACGCGGCCGTCGCTGCGAAGGGCGAGATTGAGATCGAGCTCGGGCCAGTCGGCTGGAAGAGGCTCGGCACGCAGCAATCCCTCATCGTGCCCGCCTTCATCCTCAATTGGGGCTTCGCTGATCGGCTGGAAGCCGTGCTAGAGGGGAAGCAATACGTCCTGCTCGGCCAGGACGTCGTCGGACCGCGCTACCGTTTGGAGGATGCGGCCCTGAGCCTGAAGTACGTGCTCAGGGAGGGCGGCCTGCAGGGCAGGGAGGGCATCAGCATCGCCACGGAGATCGGAGCGCTCCTCCCGACCGTCAACGGCGACTCCGGCATGGGTGCTCAGGGAGTTCTCATCGTCTCGCAACGTTGGCAGGCCATCACGGTCCACCTGAACGGCCAGTTCGTCTGGTCGCGCGCCCACGAGCCCGGGGGCTTCGGCGGCCTCATCCTCGAGGGGCCCGACGCGTGGCCGGTGCGGCCAGCGGCGGAGATCTTCGTCGAGGGGGAGCGCGGCTCTCCGACCACGCGCTCCGCCCTCCTCGGCGGGATCTGGCGCGTCCGCGACTGGCTCTCGTTCGACCTGGGCGCGCGCGGGGCACGCGTCGGCGGCCACGACGTCGCCGAGATCCGCCTCGGGCTCACCTGGGCGTTCGCGCTGGGAGCCGGCGGATGAGGAGGTGGCGCGCCGCAGGCGGCGCGGCGCTGGCCGCGACGCTCCTCGGTCTCCTCGCGGGCGGCGGCTGCCGCTCCAAGGCACGGGAAGTCGTGGTCTACGCGTCAATCGACCAGGTCTTCGCCGAGCCCATCCTGAAGGAGTACGAAAGGCGGAGCGGCGTGAAGGTCCGGGCGGTCTTCGACACCGAGGAGACGAAGAGCACCGGCGTGCTGAACCGCATCGTCGCCGAGGCGAAGAGCCCGCAGGCCGACGTCTTCTGGTCCGGCGACCCGGTGCGTCCCTTCTTGCTGGTGCGGAAGGGGCTGGTGCAGCCGTACCGGTCGCCCGCTGCGGCGCCGGTGCCGGCCGCCTATCGGGCGCAGGACGGGAGCTGGACCGGCGGCGCGGCGCGGGCGCGCCTGCTGCTCGTCAATCGGAAGCTGGTGCCGGCGTCGGAGATGCCCCGGTCCGTCCGCGACCTCGCGAACCCGCGCTGGAAGGGAGAGATCGCCATCGCCAACCCGGTCTTCGGGACCACCACCATGCACGTCGCTGCGCTGGCGACGGCATGGGGAGACGAGGAGCTCTTCGCCTTCCTCCGGGCGCTGAAGGACAACGGCGTCCGCGTCGCCAGCTCCAACGGCGAGGTGAAGCGCCTCGTCGCCACCGGCGAGGTGGCCTTCGGGCTCGCCGACACGGACGACGCGGCCGAGGCGGTGAAGGACGGAGCGCCCATCGAGGTGGTCTACCCCGATCAGGACGGTCTCGGCACGCTGGTGATGCCCACGGCGGTGGTGCTGCTCACGGGACCGCACGCCGAGGAGGGGAGGAAGCTCGTCGATTACCTCCTCTCGCCCGAGGCGGAGGGAAGGCTGGTCGCCGAGGCGGCCCATCACCCGCTGCGCCCCGACGTGCCGGCCGCGCCCGGCGTGAAGCGCGTCGGAGAGTTCCGCGCCATGGCCGTCGAGTACGCGAAGGTGGCGGAGGCCATGGAGCGGCTCCAGCCCCGGTTGCGCGAATGGGCCGGGCTCTAGTTCCCCGGCGGCTCGAGCAGCCGCTGCTGCTGGGCGCGGCCGGCGCGTTGCTGACGATGGTCGCCCTGGTGCCGCTCCTGGCGCTCGCTGGCGAGGCGTTCGCGGCGAACCTGGCGGGCGTGGCCCGGACGCTCGGCGCGGCCCGGACCTGGGAGCTCTTCGGCTCGTCCCTGGCACTGGCGGCCTCGGTCACCGTCCTCGCGCTCCTCGTCGGCCTGCCCCTGGGCCTGCTGCTCGGGCGCGCCGACGTGTCGGGACGCAACACGGCGCTCTGGTTGCACGCCTTTCCGCTCTTCCTGCCGCCATTTCTCCTGGCGCTGGGGTGGTTCCACGTCTTCGGCCGCACCGGGGTGCTCGGAAACGCCGGGACCGCTGCAGCGCTCTTCTCCCCCATCGGGGCGGCGATCGTGCTGGCCCTGGCTCTGGCGCCGGTGGTGACGCTGCTCGTGGCCGTGGCGCTCCAGGCGGTCGACCCGTCGCTGGAGGAGGCCGCCCTGATCGCCGGGGGACCGTGGCGCACCGCGACGCGCATCCTCTTGCCGCTCAGCCGCCCCGCGGTGGCGCTGGGCGCGCTGGTGGTGTTCTCGCTCGTCTTCTCCGAGCTGGGCGTGCCCATGTTCCTGCGCGTGGGCGTCTACCCGGCCATGGTGTTCGCCCGGCTTGGAGGCGTGGACTACGCGCCCGGCGAGGCGGTCGCGCTCTCGCTGCCGCTGGTCGCCGTCTCGACGGTGCTGCTCCTGGCGGAGCGCCGTGCCGCGGGGCGGCGGTCCTTCGCGGCGCTGGGGCTGCGCACCCGCGAGGTCCCGGCGCTGGCTCTCGGACGATGGCGAGGGGCGGCGACCGGCGCCGCCTGGGCCCTCGCCGTCCTGCCTCTCGCCCCCGTCGCCGCCCTGGCCTGGCGGGCCGGGACCGGGTTCCGGGAGCTCCCCAGGTGGCTGGGCGCGAGCCCGGTGAACAGCCTCGTCTCGACCCTGGCCGCCGCGACCTTCACGCTCCTCGTGGCCGTCCCCGTGGGGCACGCCGCTGCCCGCGGGCTCCGCGGCGGTGCCGGGCTCGACGCGCTGGCCGTTCTCGCCTTCCTCACGCCGGCCTCGGTCCTCGGCGCCGGCCTCATCGGGGCCTGGAACCGCCCCGCCACCGAGGCCGTCTACGCCAGCCTGGCCGTCGTCGCGGTGGCGCTGGCGGCGCGCTACGCCGCCATCGGACTGCGGACAGCGGCCGTGGTCTTCGCCCAGTCCCCTCCGCACCTGGAGGAGGCCGCGGCGGTGAGCGGCGCGGGCTTCCTGCGCCGCCTGGGGCGCATCCTCATCCCGATCCACGCGCGGGGGCTCGGGGCGGCGTGGCTCCTCACCGCGCTCTTCTGTCTGCGGGACCTGGAGGCGGCCGTGCTCATCTATCCGGCCGGGAGCGAGCCGCTGACAGTGCGCATCTTCACGCTGGAGGCCAACGGTCCCCCCGCGGTCGTGGCGGCGTTGGCCTGCTCTCAGGTCGCGCTGTCGGCGGGGGTCCTGGCGCTCGGAGCGCTGGCGCTGCTCCGGAGGCGGGCGTGAGTGCCGCCATCAAGATCCGGGGGGTGACGGTGCGCCGCCGAGAGGCCGAGGTCCTCGCCGACGTGAGCCTGGAAGTGGCGGCCGGGGAGGTCCTCTCGGTGCTCGGCCACTCCGGCTCCGGGAAGACGACCTTGCTGCGGGTCATCGCCGGCCTGACCCGTCCCGACCGGGGCTCGGTCCGCGTCGGCGATCGCATGGTGAGCCTGGATGGAGCCATCGCCGTGCCGCCCGAGGACCGCGGCGTTGCGGTGGTGTTTCAGGACCTGGCGCTCTGGCCACACCTCACCGTCAACGGGAACCTCGCCTTCGGGCTCGAGGCCCGGGGCGTCGGCCGCGAGGAGCGCGAGGCTCGGATCGCCGCCATGCTCGGGATGGTGGGGCTCTCGGGAAGGGCCGGCCGGCACCCCGCCGAGCTTTCGGGCGGCGAGCGGCAACGGGTGGCCATCGCGCGCGCCCTCGTGCTCCGACCCGCGGCCGTCCTGCTCGACGAGCCGCTCGCCAACCTGGACCTGGGGCTGAAGCGGGAGCTGCTGGCGCTCTTCCGCGAGCTGCTCGGCGAGGAGGGAGCGACTGCCGTCCACGTCACTCACGACCCCGGCGACGCGGCCGCGCTGGGAGGACGCGTGGCCGTGCTCGAGCGCGGGCGCCTGGTCCACGTCGGGAGCCTGGAGGAGCTGCGAACGCGAAAGGACCTCGCTCTCGCGAGAGAGCTGAACCGCGACCGGTCGGTCTAGACTGCGCGACACTTCGTTCCACATGCGCAACAGACGGATGGAGGCAACGGTGGACCTGAATCACGTGGCCGTCTTCGAGGCCGTCGCACGAACGGGCAGCTTCTCGGCCGCGGCGAAGGAGCTGGGGATCCAGAAGTCGTCCGCCAGCCGGGCCATCGCGCGCCTCGAGAACGAGCTGAAGGTGCAGCTCCTGTTCAGGACGACGCGC
>DASRTO010000103.1:0-3132 GCA_035655915.1 Anaeromyxobacteraceae bacterium | reverse complement strand
GGCTGCGAAGAGCAGGATGCGGCGGAGCTTCAGGCGCCGCTCGGTCTCGCGCCGCGCCCGGAGCAGGAAGTCCAGGGCCGGGAAGGGGAGCGGCTTGGGCCGGCGCCGGAAGAAGAGGTGGATGGCGAGCGGCAGGAGCGCTAGCAAGAGCCCCCACACCAGCGCCGGGTTGGCGAGGTCGAGCCTCACGCGGCGCCGCGCTCCCGCCGCTCCAGGAAGGGGAGCAGCACCTCGTCGAGCGGCCGGTCGGTGCGGGCCAGCACGTAGTCCAGGTCGGTCTCGGCGCACTCGCGGCGCACCCGGTCGAGCCAGCGGGAGAAGAGCTCCAGGTAGCCCTTGCGCACGTCGCGGGGATGGGCCTCCACCTGGCGCCCGTCCTCCATGGAGAGGAACAGCGTCGGATCCTCGAAGGGGAACTCGATCTCGGCCGGGTCGAGGACGTGGAAGACGGTGACCTCGTGCTTGCGCCGGCGGAGCTGGGAGAGGGAGCGCAGCACCCGCTCGTCCGGGTCGAGGAGGTCGGAGAACACCATCACGCTGGACCGGCGCGGCGCCCGCTCCACCAGCCAGTCGGCGGCAGCGGCGAGGCGGGTCTCGCCGCCCGGCCGGAGCCCGGCCAGGGTGTCGAGCACCGCGTTCAGATGGGTGGCGGCGGCCCGGGGCGGCACCGTGGCCCGCACCTCCCGGTCCACCGCCAGGAGCCCCACCGCGTCCTGCTGCCGCACCATGAGCCAGGCCAGGGTGCCGGCGAGGCAGCTGGCGTACTCGAGCTTGCCGAGCCGCCCCTCCTCCCCGCGCCAGCCCATGGAGCCGGAGGCGTCCACCACCAGCCAGGCGCGCAGGTTCGTCTCGTGCTCGAAGCGCTTCACGTAGAGCCGGTCGGTCTTGCCCCAGGCCTTCCAGTCGATGCGCCGGATCTCGTCACCGGGGGCGTACTCCTTGTGCTCGGCGAACTCCACCGACTGGCCGTGCCGGGGGCTCGGGTGGAGGCCGGAGAGCAGCCCCTCGGCGACGTGGCGCACCCGGAGCCTGAGGCCCTGGAGACGGGCCAGCACCTCGGGGGCGAGCAGCGACGTGCCAGGCGGGGTCACGGCCGCGCGACCCCCGCCGTCACTGCCGCACCCGCGCGCATGCCACCGGCGGGCCGCAAGGGCCCGCCCTACCGTCCGTAGGGCGGGGGCTCGTCCCCCGCCGGCGCTCCACGCGGCCGATCGCCGGGGTCACGGCCGCACCCGCTCCAGGAGCTGGTCGACCACCCGCTCGCTGGTCACGCCCTCGCTCTCGGCCCGGAAGTTGGTGAGCACCCGGTGCACCAGCACCGGCCTCGCCAGCGTCCGCACGTCCTCCACCGAGGCCGCCAGGCGGCCGTGCAGCACGGCGCGGGCCTTGGCGCCCAGCACCAGGTACTGCGAGGCGCGCGGCCCGGCGCCCCAGGCCACGTGCTCCCGCACGAAGTCCGGGGCCCCTGGCTCGCGCGGCCGGGAGAGGCGCGCCAGCTCCACCGCGTGCCGGATGACGTGGTCGGCGGCAGGCACCCGCATCACCAGGTCTTGCAGCTCCCGGATCTCCAGCGGCGAGAGGACCTTGGAGAGCATGGGGCGCACCGCGCCGGTGGTGGCGCGGACGATCTCCACCTCCTCCTCGGCCGTGGGGTAGTGGACGTTCACGTAGAACATGAAG
Source organism: Anaeromyxobacteraceae bacterium (assembly GCA_035655915.1). GTDB lineage: Bacteria > Myxococcota > Myxococcia > Myxococcales > Anaeromyxobacteraceae > DASTPH01. The sequence continues at coordinate 1,452 of DASRTO010000103.1, read as the reverse complement.
CGGTCGAGCTGGGCCTCGGGCAGGGGGTAGGTCCCCTCCTGCTCGATGGGATTCTGGGTGGCGAAGACCAGGAAGGGCAGCTCCAGCGGCCAGGTCTGCCCGCCGGCGGTGACCCGGTACTCCTGCATGGCCTGCAGGAGCGCCGCCTGGGTCTTGGGAGGGGTGCGGTTCACCTCGTCGGCCAGGAGGAGGTTCGCGAAGATGGGCCCCTTCACGAAGCGGAAGGCGCGCCGCCCGGTGGCGTGGTCCTCCTCCAGCACGTCGGTGCCGGTGATGTCGGAGGGCATGAGGTCGGGGGTGAACTGGATGCGGTTGAAGGTGAGGTTCAGCACCTCGGCCACGGTGGAGATGAGCAGGGTCTTGGCGAGGCCGGGCACGCCCACGAACAGGCAGTGGCCGCGGGCGAAGAGGGCGACGAGCAGGTGCTCCACCACCTCCTTCTGCCCCACGATGCGCTTCTCGATCTCGCCGAGCAGCAGGCGGCGGGCCTTCGCCAGCCGCTCCACGGCGGCGAGGTCGGCCTCGGGGGGCGGGGCGGTCTCACGGGCGGCGGCGTCGGACATGGGTCGGGGGGTCCTTTCTGGTGGCCGGCGGGGGGCGAGCCCCCGCCCTACGTCGTCTGGTCTCCATCGGCGGGGACGAGCCCCCGCCCTACCGTTCGTGCTCGCCGGAGAGGAGGCCAGCGAAGCGCTGCTCGCGCTCGGCCAGGGCCTTCTCCCCCAGCGCCTCGAAGGCGCGGGCCAGGCCGGCGTGGATCTCGGGGTCGAAGGGGTCGGTGCGGTTCGCGAGGAGGAAGGCGTCCCGGGCCGGCTGCCACTGTTGCTTCTTGAGGTAGAGGCGGCCCAGGCTCACGTGCAGGGCGGCGTGGCCGGGGTGGAGGCGGACCGCCTCGGAGAGCACCGCTGCCGCCTCGCCCTCGCGGCCGCTCATGAGCGAGGCCAGCGCGAACTTGGAGGCCAGCGCCGCCGAGCGCCCCCCCACCCGGCGCACCGCCTTGCCGTACTCCTGGCGGGCCGCCTCCCAGCGGCCGCGCCCCCGGAAGATCTCGCCCAGCCGGGCGAAGCCGCGGGCCTTCTCGTCGGGGATGTCGGCCCACTCGGAGTGGGCTCCACCGTGCCTGGGGTCGCCCTTGAAGCGCAGGAGCTTGAGCTCGCGGTCGCCGCCCTCGGGCAGCGGCCGCGTCGCCATCCACTGGCGCCAGTCCTGGAGGAAGGTCTCGAAGGGGACCGAGAGCGCCTGGGCCACCGCCTGGTCGGCCGGCCGCCCATGGGCCACCAGGTCCAGCACCCGGAGGAGCGCCGGCGGTCCGCCGCGGCGCGTGATCCACTCCACCGCCGCCAGCACCTCGGCGAAGGCCAGGGCCGCCGCCTCCTGCGAGGGCAGCTTGGCCATGGAGGGATGCATCTGGGCGAAGGTGATGAGCCGACCCTCCCGGGCGGCGTCGCGCAGGAG
>DASRTO010000102.1:0-9712 GCA_035655915.1 Anaeromyxobacteraceae bacterium | reverse complement strand
CCGCCCTCCGCTCATGAACGCCAGGTGCCTGGTCCCGCGGGTCAGCGTCAGCGCGGGCAGCGGGTGCGCACTGCCGTCGGCCTTCGCCGCCCTCACCCCGAAGGTCGTCCCCACGTCCGCCCCCGAGTACACCACCAGGTCGCCTCCCGGCGACCAGGCCGGATCGGTGGAGTGCTCCCGCACCAGCGCGGCCGGCCGGCCGCCGTCCAGGGGGACGGCCACCAGGCGCGGCGTGCCGTCCACCGCGACGGCCGCGGTGATGGATCGCCCGAGGGCCGGCGAGGGGTTCGTCGACCCCGGAGGGGATCACGTGCACGTGCTGCGCAACGAGGGGAGCGTGGTGGCGCGCACGGTCGCCGTCCAGCTCATCCCGGCGGGCGCGGCGAGGCGGATCGACGCGGGGCCCAATCCGGCTTGTCCGTTCTGACCGTTCTCGACCGACCGGCCGTGCCGGGGGCGCGCCGTGGGGCACCTCCCGGCACGCCGGCGACGGGGAAGCGGACGCGCCGGGGGCTCCGGCCCGACCCGGAACCGCGTCGAGGCCCGCCCCATCGGCGCGGAGCGCCGCCGGCAGCCCGCTCCGCCCGGAGTCCGCCGCCCGGAAGACCCCCGCGCGTTCGTGGCGTTTCGCAACGGGTGTGGGATCATCCAGGGGTGACGTCGGCGCCCGAACGCCGCCGAGCCGCGCGGGTGGCCGCGGCGCTCCTGGCCTGCCTGGCCGCCCTCCCGGCGCGGGGCGGAGAGGTTCGGCTGCCCGCGGGCGCCCGGGAGGTGGACCTCTCCCGGCGGGCCGAGTTCCTCCTCGACGCTTCCGGCGCCCTCGGCCTGGCCGAGGTCCGGGACCTGGCGCTGGCCGCCCGGTTCCGCCCGCTCGGCCGGGCCCGCAGCCTGGGCTTCACCTCGGCGGCGCTGTGGCTCAGGACCGAGGTGGTGAACGACTCGCCCCTGCCCCGCTCGCTGCTCCTGGTCTACGACGCGCCGCTCCTCGAGTCGCTCGACGTGTGGCTGGAGCGCGACGGCCGGCTGGAGCGCCACCGGGGGGGCCTCGCCGTACCGCAGGCCGAGCGGGACGTGGCCCACACTGGAACCTCGCTGCGCCTGCCGCTGACCCTGGCCCCGGACCAGCGCGCCGCGCTGTGGCTCCGCGCCCAGACCCGGGCGGCCCTGCTGGCGGCCTTCTCCCTCTGGGAGCCGGAGGCCCGGGCGGACCGCGACCGCGCCCTGCTCCTCTTCCACGGCGTGAACCTGGGCGCGCTGCTGGTGCTGGTGGTGGTCCACCTCTACGCCTGGTCGGCGCTGCGGGACCGGAGCCACCTCGGCTTCGTGCTCCTGGTCCTGTCCTTCGCCGCCTATCAGGCGACGGCCTCCGGGCCGGCGGCCGCGCTCCTGTGGCCGGGCTCGCCGCGCCTGGCGGCGGCCGCGCCCCGGGTCCTGGGCCTGGTCGCCAGCGCCGCCGGCCTGTGGTTCGCGCGCAGCTTCCTTCGCGTCCACGACCGGTTCCCCCGCCTCGACGCCCTGGCCCGCGGGCTGGAGGTGCTGGCGCTGGTGGCCCTGCCGGTGGCGGCGGCCGAGGCGCCGCTGGGAGGCCTCCTGGCCTCGGCGCTTGGGGGCGCCACCCTGCTGGTGGTGCTGGCGCTGGCCGTCGGCGCGGCGTCCACCGGAGATCGGGCGGCCCGCCTCTTCCTCGGGGCCTGGGGCCTCCTGGCGCTGGCCGGCGCGGCGTTCGTGCCGGCACTGCTGGGGATGCTGCCCCTGGGGCCACCGGTGCTGCACTGGTTCCGCGGCGCCTTCTCGCTGGCGGGGGTGGTGCTGTCCTTCGCGCTCACCGACCGCCTGCGGGAAAGCGACCGCCGCGCCCGCGCCGGGCTGGAGCGCAAGGTGGAGGAGCGCACCCGCTCGTTGACGCAGTCGGTGGAGGCCCTCCGGGCCGAGGCCGAGGAGCGGCACCGGGCCATCCAGGCCATGCGCGAGAGCGAGGAGCGCTTCCGCCTGGCCTTCGATACCAGCCCCGACGCCATCACCCTGAACCGGCTCGACGACGGCCTCTACGTCGCGGTGAACGAGGGCTTCACCCGGCTCACCGGCTACCGGCGGGACGACGTGCTGGGACGCACCGCGCTAGAGGTCGACATCTTCGCCGACCCGGCCGACCGCCAGCGCCTCATGGCCGGCCTGAGGCAGCGGGCCCAGGTACAGAACCTGGAGGCGCCCTTCCGCACCCGCGACGGCCGGGTCCTCACCGGCCTGCTCTCCGCCCGGATCCTGATGCTGCGCGGCGAGCCGCTCATCCTCTCGGTGACCCGCGACGTGACCGCCGAGCGCGCCGCCGACGGGGAGCGCCGCCTCCTGGAGGAGCAACTTCGCCAGGCCCAGAAGATGGAGGCCCTGGGACGGCTCGCCGGCGGCGTGGCCCACGACTTCAACAACATCCTCACCGCCATCATCGCCAACGCCGGGCTGGCGGTGCTGGAGGCGCCCGCCGACGACCCCAACCGGGCGTTGCTCATGGAGATCCGGGACGCCGCCCGCCGCGGCGCCGACCTGACCCGCCAGCTCCTGGCGGTGAGCCGCAAGCAGGTGCTGGAGCCGCGCCCGGTGGACCTGAACGCCCTGCTCACCAACCTGCGGCGCATGCTGGGCCGGCTCATCGGCGAGGACGTGGAGCTGCGGCTCGACCTGGGCGCCGGGCTTCCTCCGGTGCTGGCCGACCCGGGCCAGGTGGAGCAGGTGGTGATGAACCTGGCGGTGAACGCCCGCGACGCCCTGGAGAAGGGCGGCGTCATCACCATCTCCACCCGCGGGGCGCAGGTGCGGGAGGGCGAGGCTCGGCCCCCGGAGCGCGCCGCCGGGCGCTACGCGGTGGTGACGGTGGCCGACACCGGCCGCGGTATCCCGCCGGAGGCCCTGTCCCACCTCTTCGAGCCCTTCTACACCACCAAGCCGGCCGGGCACGGCACCGGGCTGGGGCTGTCGACGGTCTACGGCATCGTCCGCCAGCACGGCGGCTTCGTGGAGGTGGAGTCCGAGCCGGGGCGGGGCACCGCCTTCCGGGTCCACCTGCCGGCGGTGGAGGGCGAGCGCGCCGCCGGCGAGGAGCCGCCGCGCGCCGAGCCGCTGCCGCGGGGAGACGAGACCGTGCTCGTGGTCGAGGACGAGGGACCGGTGCGCGACGTGGCCCGGGCCGTGCTCGATCGCCTGGGCTACCGGGTGCTGGCGGCCGCCAACGGCGAGGAGGCGCTGGCGCTGGTGGCCCGCCACGCGGGGCCCGTCGACCTCCTGCTCACCGACGTGGTGCTGCCCGGCCCCAGCGGCCCCGAGGTCGCCGAGGCGGTGCGCGCCCGGCGGCCGGCCTGCCGCGTGCTCTTCATGTCGGGTTACCCCGAGAACCTGGCCGCGGGGCCGGCGGGGGTGCCCTTCCTGCCCAAGCCCTTCTCCCCCGAGACCCTGGCCCGGAAGATCCGCGAAGTGCTGGCCTGAAGGCGGAGGCCGGCGCGGCTACCGGGGCGCGGCCCGCGGGGCGGCGATGGCGGCGAGGAGGTCCGGCCGCGACGGGTCGCGCTCCAGGGCGGGATAGCGCGGCCCGCCGCGGTACTCGACCCGGAACGATCGGAAGAAGCCGGCGTCCTCGACCAACAGCTCGATGGCGCCCCTGGCCGGCGTCGCCTCCAGGGCGTCGGCGAGGACCTCGCGCCCGTGGCGGCGGCCGTTCACGGCGACGAGCTGGCCTCCCGGCGCCAGCCCGGCGCGGTCGGCCGGCCAGCCGGGAACCACGTCGACGAGGTTCCCCTTCTCGGCCCCCAGGAGCAGCCCAAGCGAGCCGCGGAGGTCGAGGAGCTTGGCGTCGGCCTCTCGCGCCGAGAACCAGGGCCCGGGCTTGCCCGCGTGCCCCAGTCGCCACCCCCCGCGCTCCAGGCCGCCGAGCGGCGCCTCCCGAGCGACCGCCTTCACGCGTTCGGCGAAGAAGCGCTTCCAGTCGCCGGGGGCCACGGACTCCAGGGCGGCCGCCACGTCGGCGACCTCGTAGGGCCTGACCTCCGGCGGCCCCTCGCCGCCGAAGAAGGCCCGGCAGAAGTCGTCGAGGGATCGCTTGCCGCCGCTCCTCTCGCGGATGGCGACGTCCACCTCGAGCCAGAGGAGCAGGCCCTCCTTGTAGTAGTCGAGCCAGGTGCGGCGCCAGGCGGCCCAGGCCGAGCGCGCCGACTGCAGCACGGCGGAGGCCGTCGCCGTGTCCTCGAGCGAGCGCCACTCCCGGCCCTTCGTCGACACCACGTCGGCGGCCAGCGTCGCCACGACGTCCCGGAACTCCTCGTCCGTGTAGACGCCCGTCCGCGCCGCCAGCACGAATCCCAGGTAGTGGGTCAGGCCTTCGTAGATCCACAGGCCCGAGGTGCGCAACGGCTCCTGCATGTCGCTCGCCACCAGCCCCCGCGGGCGGCGGTACTTGCCGTTCCAGGAGTGGACGTACTCGTGCGCCGGAAGCCAGCCCATCCCCGTGGCCGCCTTGGGGCTCCTCAGGAACTTCTCGGGGAGGTGGTTGTCGCTCGACTGGTGGTGCTCGAGGCCGAAGTGATCGATGCCGTCGGAGAGGGCGACGAGGAAGTCGTAGCGCCGGTAGTGCCGGCCGCCGAAGAGCGCCTGGGCCTCGGCGACCAGCCTGTCGAAGCGCTCCTTCCAGGCCGCGGGCATCTCCACCCCCTCCTCGGTCTCGGCCGCCAGCACCACGCGGTGAGGCGGTCCCGACGGGGGTCCGATGGCGATGCGGCGCAGGTGACGCCCCACCAGCACGGGCGAGTCGGCCAGGGTCTCCAGGCTCACCGGCGCGAAGGCCACGCGCCCCTTCTCCTCCGCCACGGCCTCGAGCGCCGCACCCCACGCCCACCCCGCCGGGAGGAGCAGGCTGGCGGTCACCGGGTAGGCGTCCTGGCGGGTCCCCCGCGGATACACGAGGACGCTGCTCCACCGCAGCGTCGTCAGGTCGGGCGTGGAGTTCCTTGGACTCAGCAGGTCGAGCGCCACCTCCACGCGCGTCGCGCCCCTGGGAACCTCGACGCGAACCGCGTGCAGGTCGACCTCGTCCCGCGTCCAGGGCAGCGGCTTTCCGCCGGCGCTGACCCGCAGACCGGCGAGGTCCACCAGCGGACCCGCCGGCGCGTGGACCCCCTGGATCCACTTCGGGTAGACGAGCACCAGCGGTCCGGGCCTGGCCGGGATGGACATGGTGGCGTGCACCAGCCTCCGCGGGGCCTCGCGCAGGTCGACCTGCAACTCCATCCCGGCGCCGGCGCCGAGCGCCAGCCACAACAGAGCAGTCGCGCTCATGTTCCCTCCCGTGAACCTGGCTCCGACCATCAGAGGCGTCGCTCACCGAGAGTGTCCAGCGGAGTCCCCATCCGGGTACGAGCCCCGATCCCGGCCCGCCGCCCGCCTCGAGGGGCCGGCCGCCCCGCCGCTCCCAGCGCGAGCCCATGACACCGGTCCGCCCCTCGCGAGCTGGTTGCAAGTTAATACTCACTCACTTAAATGACAGGGCGGGGCCCCGGGCCGACCGCCGGGCCCTCCCGGGCCAGGAGGCCCGGGACGCAGAGGAGAGAACCCGTGAAAGCTCTGAAGATGTCCGCCGCCACCCTTTCCGCCCTGGCCCTGGCCCTCCCGGCGGCCGCCCGGGCCCACTGCGACACGCTCGACGGTCCGGTGGTCCAGACCGCCCGGGCCGCCCTGGAGTCGGGCCGGGTGGCGCCGGTACTGGCCTGGGTACAGGCCAAGGACGAGGGCGAGGTCCGCCACGCCTTCGACCATGCCCGCGCCGTGCGCAAGCTCGGCCCCGAGGCGCGCTCGCTAGCCGACCGCTTCTTCTTCGAGACCCTGGTCCGGGTCCACCGCGCCGGCGAGGGCGCCCCCTACACCGGCCTCAAGCCGGCCGGCCAGGACCTGGGGCCCGCCGTCACGGCCGCCGACAAGGCCGTGGAGACCGGCTCGCCCGCCGAGGTCGAGAAGCTCCTCGTCGAGTCGGTGCGCCACGGCTTGCACCAGCGCTTCGCGGCGCTGGCGGCCCAGAAGAAGCCCGGCGAGGACGTGGCCCGCGGCCGCGCCTGGGTCGAGGCCTACGTGCCCTACGTGCACTGGGTCGAGGGCGTCCACGAGGCCGCCACCCGCGGGGCCGGGCACCACCCCGAGCCCGGGGCCAGGGCAGAGAGCGGGCACGGCCACGCCCACTGAACCCGGTTCGACCTGCGGCTGACTTCAGCGGTGGCCCCCGCCGCGACCGCCGCCGTGGCCACCGCCACCGTGCCCGCCGCCGCCGTGGCCACCGCCGCCGTGCCCGCCGCCGTACCCGTAGCCCTGCCCGCCCCCAGGATGGCCCGCCCAGTGCCCGGGGGAGCCTCCGCGCGGCGGGGGCGCGTGGCCGTACCCTACCCGGCCGACCCGAGGACCGGGCGGCGGAGCCGGCCGGGCGCCGGCGCGGTAGCCGTGCCAGGCGCCGCCGTGCCAGTAGCCGCGGCCGTACCATCCAGCGTAGACGCCGCGGTATCCGTACCAGTGGCCGTAGCCGTGGCCGTACCAGGCGAAGCGCCACGGCCCGTAGTAGCCGAAGTACGGCATCGGTCCCCAGCCCCACACCCAGGGGGCGATGACCCAGGACCATCCAACGAGCGGATAGTAGATGTACATGGCCGGCGCGCCGCCGTCAGAAGGGAGGTAGGTGTAGGCGCTCCCGTAGGGCATCCAGACCCAGCCGTACTGCTGGGTGTACACCCACTGCCCGGCCGGCGTGGCCTGCTGGGCCGGAGCCTGCATCTGGCCCGTGGAGAGCGCGGGATCCTCGCCCGGCGGCGGAGGGGGCGGCTCGGCCGGCGCCGGCGAGGAAGGCTGGACCGGCTGAGGCTCCGCCTGGGCGAGTTGCACCTCTGCCGTCAAGTCCTCGGCCGGCCGGGCCAGGGGGGGAGCGATCGCCAGCGTCGCGAACAGCGCGACGAACTTCGAGTAGGTGGTGGTCATGGCTGCACCCCATGGGGGGACGCGCCTGTGCGTCCCGCTCACCACCCCTCCAAGCAAGACGGGTGCCGGCGTAGGGCAGCGAAATCCCGTGGTTCTCGCCGCGGCCCCTGTTGCCGGGCGGCAACACGCCCGTGTGCGCGCGCCACGCCGGGCGCCGTCGAGCCAGGGCTGAGGACGAGCCCCGCCCTTGGCCGAGGGCGGTTCCCGAGCCGCCGGTCACCCCCGCCGAACGTAGGCGCGGGCGCGCCCCAGAGCCCGCTCCAGTTCCAGCAGGCTCCGCTCCAAGGCGCTGCGGCAGCTCTCCCGGTCCGGGCCGGCGCGGCCGGCCTCCCGCAGGCACAGCAGGGCGGCGGCGCGCACGCCCTCGGCGCGGCGAACCAGCTCCGAGCCCAGGACCAGCAGCAAGCCGGTGTTCCTGGCCAGCCAGCGCTCGAACCCCCGCGACGCCTCCCGCAGCGCCGGTCCCCGGCGGCGGCCGTCGCTGCTCGCGCCCGGCACCGCCGCGCCGAGCCACATCACCCAGTCGTTCGCCTCGTCCAGGATCTGGTCGAAGCGCGCCAGCGCGAGCAGCTCCGAGAGGCGGCGGATCTCCCCGGCGGCGTTGCGAGCCGGGTCGGAGGCGGCAAGGCTCGGGCGCTGGCTCGGCACTCCTGAGAGGAGTCGCCGGCGCCGCGCCGTGTGACAGGGCCCGCCCCGGCAGGCGCGACGCCACTCGGCAAATCACCCGTAGATCTCACGGATGAGGGGCGCGAACTTCCGGTAGATGGTCTTGCGCCGCACCTTCATGGTGGCGGTGACCTCGTCGTCGTCGTGGTCCAGCTCCTTCTCCAGCAGGACGAACTTCCGCACCTGCTCCACCGGGGCCAGCCCCTGGTTGGCCCGGTCCACCTCGCCGGCCACCAGCTCCCGCACCTCCGGCAGCCGCGCCAGGCTCCTGAAGTTGGTGTAGGGGAGGCGGCGCTCGGTGGCCCATTGCCCGACGTTCTCGAAGTCGATCTGGAGGAGCGCCGAGACGAAGCGCTCCCCCTCCCCCAGCACCACCGCCTCCTTGAGGTAGGGCGAGACCTTGAGCGCGTTCTCCACCAAGGACGGCGAGACGTTCTTGCCGCCGGCGGTGACGAAGATGGCCTTCTTGCGGTCCACGATGCGGAGCTGCCCGTCCGGGTCCAGCTCGGCCACGTCGCCGCTGTGGAGCCAGCCGTCGCGGATGGTCTCGGCGGTGGCCTTCGGGTCCTTGAAGTAGCCGAGGAACACCCCCTCCCCGCGCTTCAGGATCTCGCCGTCCGGGGCCAGGCGGAACTGGAGGCCGGGGATGGCCCGGCCCACGGTCCCGAGGCGGATCTCCCCCTCGCGCTGCACGAAGGAAAAGCCGGTGCACTCGGTCATGCCGTACCCCTCGCGCACCGGGATGCCGAGGGCGTGGAAGAAGGCCAGCACCTCGGGGGAGATGGCGGCGGCGGCGCTGAAGGTGAGCCGGGCCCGGCGCAGGCCCACGAAGTTCTGCAGCGACCGGGTGACGAAGAGGTACCTGAGCGCCCACCCGGCGAGGTCGAGCGGGCCGGCGCGCCGCCCGGCGAGCTTCTTCTCGGCGAGGCGCCGCCCGCCCTGCACCGCCCGCTCGAAGATCCAGCGGCGCAGCCGCCCGGTCTCCTGGATCTTGACCAGGATGGAGGCCTGCAGCTTCTCCCAGATGCGCGGCACGCCCAGGAAGACCGTGGGGGCGATCTCGCGCAGGTCCTCCTGGATGGTGCGCAGGCTCTCGGCGAAGCTCACGGTCATCCCCAGCCACAGCGGCAGGAACACCGAGAAGATCTGCTCGGCCACGTGACACAGCGGCAGGTAGGAAACCACCGAGTCGTCGGGGCGGAAGCCCACCGCCTCGGTCACCGCCCGGGCCTGGGCCAGGAGGTTCCTGTGGGAGATCATCGCCCCCTTGGGGAAGCCGGTGGTCCCCGAGGTGTAGATGAGGAAGGCCACGTCCTCGGCCCGCGTGGCCGACACCAGCTCGTCGAAGAGGCCGGGGTGCTCATGGCCGTGCCGCTCGCCGAGCGCCTCCACCTCCGCGAAGGTGACGAGGCGCGGGTCGCGGTAGTGCCGCAGGCCGCGCGGCTCCGGCACGATGACGCGGCGAACCCGCGGCAGCTCGACCGACAGGATCTTGTCGACCTGCTCCTGATCCTCGGCCACCACCGCCACCGCCTCCGAATGGTCCACCACGTAACGGACCTCGTTGGGCGGGCTGGTCGGGTAGACCCCCACCCCCACCGCCCCGGCCGCCATGGCGCCCATCTCGGCGTAGAGCCACTCGCGACGGTTCTCGGAGAGGATGGCCACCTTGTCGCCCTGGGCGATCCCCAGGGCGTGGAGCCCCAGGCAGAAGCGGCGGGCGTGGCCCAGGTAGTCGGCCCAGGTGACCGGCTGCCAGATGCCGAACTCCTTCTCGCGCAGCGCCACCCGCCGCGGGTGGAGGGCGGCCCGCCCCCGCAGCAGCTTGGGCAGGGTGTCGCCGGCCGGCCTCGTCACGAGAGCCACCGCTTCCTCCGCTTGTAGTGCTTCACCTCGCGGTAGCTGCGCTGCCCCCCGCCGTGCCGCCCCAGGTAGAACTCCTGGACGTCGGGGTCCTGGCGGAGCCGCTCGCTCGGGCCGTCGAGCACCACCTTGCCGTTCTCCATGATGTAGCCGTAGCCGGCCACCGCCAGCGCCATGTGGGCGTTCT